>JAZRFA010000090.1:0-11728 GCA_045661085.1 Bacteroidaceae bacterium | reverse complement strand
TTGATGGCAGCAGAGCTTTACAAGCCGTTCATCATCCGTAAGTTGATCGAGCGCGGTATTGTGAGGACCGTTAAGTCTGCGAAAAAGATCGTCGACCGTAAGGAACCGATCATTTGGGATATCCTCGAGTATGTGATGAAGGGCCATCCGGTGCTCCTGAACCGTGCTCCGACACTTCACCGTCTCGGTATCCAGGCTTTCCAGCCCAAGATGATTGAGGGTAAGGCTATCCAGTTGCATCCGTTGGCATGTACTGCGTTCAACGCCGACTTCGACGGTGACCAGATGGCTGTTCACTTGCCCTTGAGCAATGAAGCAATTCTTGAAGCACAGATGTTGATGCTTCAATCACATAACATCCTTAACCCTGCCAATGGTGCACCTATCACCGTGCCTGCTCAGGATATGGTACTCGGTTTGTACTACATCACTAAGCTCCGCGAAGGTGCTAAGGGTCAAGGCCTCACATTCTATGGACCTGAAGAGGCGCTCATCGCCTACAATGAGGGTAAGGTAGACATCCATGCTCCTGTAAAGGTATTGGTTGACGACCTTGATGAGAATGGCAACATCGTGAAGATGATGCGCGAGACTTCAGTGGGTCGCGTTATCGTAAACGAGGTTGTTCCCGTAGAGTGCGGCTTCCTTAACACTATCATCTCTAAGAAGTCATTGCGCGACATCATCAGCAACGTTATCAAGACTGTGGGTGTTGCTCGTGCAGCTGAGTTCCTCGATGGTATTAAGGACCTCGGTTACAAGATGGCCTTCCAGGGTGGTCTGTCGTTCAACTTGGGCGATATCATCATCCCCGAGGAGAAGGAGCAGCTCGTAGCCAAGGGTAACGAGGAGGTTGAAGAGATTATGAACGAGTATAACATGGGTTTCATCACCGACAACGAGCGTTACAACAAGGTTATCGATGTATGGACTCACGTTAACGATGACCTCTCTCGCATTTTGATGAAGACCATTTCTACCGACGATCAGGGCTTCAACTCAGTATACATGATGTTGGATTCTGGTGCCCGTGGTAGTAAGGAGCAAATTCGTCAGCTCTCTGGTATGCGTGGTCTTATGGCTAAGCCCCAGAAAGCAGGTGCTGAAGGTGGTCAGATCATTGAGAACCCGATTCTTTCGAACTTTAAGGAGGGCCTTTCGGTGTTGGAGTACTTTATCTCTACCCACGGTGCTCGTAAGGGTCTTGCCGATACCGCTTTGAAGACTGCCGACGCTGGTTACTTGACACGTCGTCTTGTAGACGTATCACACGACGTTATCATCAACGAAGAGGATTGTGGTACACTCCGTGGTCTCGTATGCACAGCATTGAAGAACAACGATGAGGTTATCGCATCACTTTCTGAGCGTATCCTTGGTCGTGTGTCAGTTCACGATATTATCCACCCCACAACAGGCGAACTCCTTGTTGCCGGTGGTGAGGAAATCACCGAAGACATTGCCAAGAAGATTGAAGACTCTCCCATCGAGAGTGTCGAGATTCGTTCAGTGCTCACTTGTGAGTCTAAGAAGGGTGTCTGCGCTAAGTGTTATGGCCGCAACTTGGCTACCAGCCGCATGGTTGAGAAGGGTGAGGCTGTCGGCGTTATCGCAGCACAGTCAATCGGTGAGCCTGGTACACAGCTTACACTTCGTACTTTCCATGCCGGTGGTACTGCGTCTAACATTGCAGCTAACGCTACTATCGTGGCTAAGAACAACTGCCGCGTAGAGTTCGACGAGCTTCGCACCGTTGACGCTGTTGACGAGACTGGTGAGGCAGTGAAGATTGTTGTAGGTCGTCTGGGTGAGGTTCGCTTCGTAGACCAGAACACCGACATCATACTCTCTACACAGTCATTGCCCTATGGCTCTACCCTGTTCGTGGCCGATAAGACAATCGTAGAGAAGGGTACAATGATTGCCAAGTGGGACCCCTTCAACGCTGTGATCATCACCGAAACTGCAGGTCGCGTTCAGTTCGAGTCTGTAGTCGAAGGTGTTACTTATCGTGTTGATGCCGATGAGGCTACCGGTCTTCGCGAGGTGATTATCATCGAGTCTAAGGACAAGACCAAGATACCTTCTGCTCACATTTTGAATGAGGATGGTATGATAATCCGTACCTACAACCTCCCTGTGGGTGGTCACGTAGTTATCGAAGACGGTCAGTTGCTCAAGGCTGGTGATGTACTTGTTAAGATCCCTCGTGCTCAGGGTAAGGCTGGTGATATCACCGGTGGTCTTCCCCGTGTTACCGAGCTCTTTGAGGCACGTAATCCGTCGAACCCCGCAGTGGTATCTGAAATCGATGGTGAGATTACCATGGGTAAGGTTAAGCGTGGTAACCGCGAGATTATCGTCACCTCTAAGACTGGCGATGTGAAGAAATATCTCATCTCACTCTCTAAGCAGATTCTCGTACAGGAGAACGACTACGTACGTGCTGGTACACCGCTCTCTGACGGTGCTATCACTCCGCAGGACATCCTTGCCATTAAGGGTCCCACCGCAGTACAGGAGTACATCGTTAATGAGGTGCAGGACGTATACCGCTTGCAGGGTGTAAAGATTAACGATAAGCATTTCGAGATTATCGTACGTCAGATGATGCGTAAGGTGCAGATTGACGAGGCTGGTGATACACGCTTCCTCGAGGCTCAGGTTGTTGATAAACTCGACTTCATGGAAGAGAACGATCGTATCTGGGGTAAGAAGGTTGTTGTCGATGCAGGTGACTCTGAAAACCTTGCTGCTGGTCAGATTGTGACCGCTCGCAAACTCCGTGACGAGAACAGCTCACTCAAGCGTCGTGACCTCAGACTCGTACAAGTGCGTGATGCTGTGCCCGCTACATCTACTCAGATTCTTCAGGGTATCACACGTGCTGCATTGCAGACCTCAAGCTTCATGTCAGCTGCATCGTTCCAGGAGACCACCAAGGTACTCAACGACGCTGCTATCAACGGCAAGAGCGACCGTCTCGAGGGTATGAAGGAGAACGTTATCTGCGGTCATCTCATCCCTGCTGGTACTGGTCAGCGTGAGTTCGAGAAGATTGTTGTCGGTTCACGCGAGGATTATGAGCGTACCATTGCCAATCGTCGTACTGTAATCGACTTTAATACTCCGATAGAGTAAGAAGGATGCTCGAGTATATAGCGAGGCAGGCATTATCATGTCTGCCTCGTTTTTTTTGATTAAGTAGTATTGGTGGCTCTTTAATCTTTCTGCTTTCTACAAAAGGCGAATAATCCGTGTGTCCTATTCGCTATTGTTATACACTATTGTTGACAAGGGGATATCGGAGCTTATAGCACTTGTGGTGAAGATCCCCCGAGATTGGATGAAGGTAATGATTTCTTGCAGGCCTGTGATGGGGAAAACGCAGAAAGACTTTTTCAAGAACGGACAAAGAGAATCTCTAAAATCTCTTAAGAGGTTTTAGAGATTCTCTTTATAGATTCCCGTAACAGACTTTGCGAAGTATCGCTACGCTCTACTTCTGATACGTCGTGTAATGAATGCAAAAAAAAGAGGGTACGCAAGGCATACCCTCTTTCTGATATTTGTAATCAATTACTGACGCTTACCACCGGAGTAAACGATGTTCAATGCCCATGCTTCACGCAAAGCCATCTTTACGTCGGTGACGATACCCATCTGGGTGTCTTCGTCAATCTTCATAGACATACGCATGAAGGGCTTGTCGCGCTCAGGCATAGACTCGCGCTCTTGGTAAACGTATTCACCGATAGCGTCAACTTCAGCAAAGTCGTCGTTGAGCTGAATACGGGTACCTGTACCCATCTTTGAACGGAACTCCTTGGTGGGCTTACCGATGTATACGTAAGACACCAATGACTTCTTTTCCAACTTCTCGATTTCGGTACCCTTCGGTGTGTTGAACTCTACCTTGAGTGTCACCTCACGCATAGAGGTTACCATCATGAAGAAGAACAGGATACTGAAGATCAAGTCGGGGAGTGACGAGGTGTTCAGTTCAGGAACTTCCTTGCTACCATTCTTGTTAAATTTTCCCATGATTAGTTTCCTCCATACTTTTTGGGTTCAGCCTCTGAAATCTTCATCGGATAAACACCTGTTACAGCCAAACGCTCATCTTCGTTCAAGTCGCGGAAATACTTGCCGAATTTTTCGCGTGAAAGTTCGTTACGCAACTCGTTATACGCAGCCATCAACTCATTCTGAATTTGGAAGTATACCTCATACTTTGTGCTACGGTCGGTCTGCACAGAGATGATGTGGTTCTTCGTTACAGGATAAGCTCCAAGGATGGGCAGAGGGGGATCTGCGGGATGGAACTCAGGCATATTGGACTTGTTTTCGGGGTTGGCGATGAATTCTTTCGCAACCTTTCTCAAGTCTCCGGGCTGTACGTCGGTAACGGTAACACGCTTCGCTTCATCACCATAGTAGTACAATATCTCGTTGTTCATATTTACCTGAACAACCAAAACATTTCTACCCTTTACCTTAACATCCTCTTCTTGTTGGTTGGGATCGGGTGGGGGCGGCAGACGACGCACCAAACCAGTATCCGTGTCCATTGATGTGGTAATCAAGAAGAAGATCAACAGGATGAACGAAATGTCGGCCAATGAGCTACCATTCAGTCCAGGAACTTTTCTTTTCTTCTTTGCCATAATTAAATCTCCTATAAATTATGACTTACTTCTTGAAAATTCCTGACAAGCTAGCTATCAATGCAACTGCAGTTACAATAAGCAATACATAAACAGTATAAATGATAGCATCTGTTGCTTGCAACCAGAAGGCGTCCTCATAGAGACCAGTACCGGTCATGATGGGAGACTTGCTACCCACGAACCATGCGCCAGCCAATACGGGGAGGAACAACCACAAACCTACCTTTGCGAGGACTGTGCCCCAAGTAGGCATGTTAGAGTCAATCTTGCCACCCTTAGCTGTAACAGCACCAACCAATGTGCAAACGCCGCAGATTGCTGCCAATGCATACATCCAGTACATCAACAAATCTGTATATTGGGGCGACTTGTAATAGCCACTGGGCAGTGACTCCATATTACCAAATCCAACGCAGAAGAACAATACCAACACTACCGCAGAAACGGCAAGCAGTATGTAATACGCGATGGAAGCTATTTTACTCGCTTTCATTGTTTTTCTCAGTTAATGTTAATTACTTCTTCAAGTTGTACTTCATGATCAAATCCAAGAGTGTGATAGAGCTGTCCTCCATGTCGGTGGTGAGAGACTCAATCTTAGAAAGGATGAAGTTGTAGAAAATCTGAAGAACGAGAGCAACGATAATACCGAAGATAGTGGTAATCAAAGCCACCTTCATACCGCCGGCAACAACAGTGGGGCTGATATCACCTGCCTTCTGGATGTCGTCGAACGCCATAACCATACCGATCACAGTACCCAAGAATCCGAGTGAGGGAGCCATAGCAATGAAGAGAGTTACCCATGAGCAGTTCTTCTCGAGAGCAGCTGACTGTACGCCACCGTAAGATACTACTGAACGCTCTACTACATCGAGACCCTCGTCGATACGCAAGAGACCCTGGTAGCAGATTGAAGCCACGGGACCGCGTGTATTGCGGCAAATCTCCTTAGCACCTTCTACATCACCCTTAGCCAAAGCAGCCTCGATAGCAGCCATGAGCTTCTTGGTGTTAACCTCAGCGAGGCTCAAGTAGATAATACGCTCGATACAGAAAGCCAAACCAAGAACCAATGCAATAGCTACCAATGACATGAAGCTAGCATCACCCTCGATGAACTTTGTCTTAAGAGCCTTGTGCATACCTACAACCTCCTCCTCTACGGGAGCAACTTCTGCGGGTGCCTCAACTGCTGCTGAATCAGTTGCTACTGAATCAACTGCTGCTGAATCAACTGTCTCTGTTTGTGGAGCTGCTGCATCCTGAGCAACCACTGTCTGTGTGAATCCTACTGAGAGGATACCGAACATTGCAACTACTGCAAAAATCTTTTTCATTGTGTTTTTACTTTTAATTAATACTATTATTTATTTAAATTGTTTCTATCTCTCTATCTCATGTCAGCGGAAAGAAGGGGATTCGAACCCCTGATACGCTTTTGACGTATACACGCTTTCCAGGCGTGCCTCTTCAACCACTCGAGCACCTTTCCAAAGGCTTCAACTCACGACACTTTCTCGGAAAACGGCTGCAAATTACGAATAATTTTTGTAATTCGCTCCATTTTCAGCTACAAAAGTATTGATTTTTTTCATAGCAGCCATAAAAAACGCAATTATTCTTCAAAAAAAGTTATTTTTAGCCCTTCGGTAAAACATTTTTTTAACAATTCCCGCCTTTTTGAGCAAAATATTTGCACGATAGTAGGAGAATTCAAAGCAAAGGCATACCTTTGTGTCAGCATAAGACGTTTAATATAATAAAAGGTATAACTATGAAGGAATTTTTGAAGTACACCTTGGCCACTATCGTTGGTTTGGTGGCATTCGTAATTGTGATTTCGGTAATCAGCATCGTGTCTATCGTGGGCGTTGCTGCATCGGCTGAGAAGACGACGGTAGTGAGTGATAGCTGCATCTTCAAGCTGGAGCTGAAGGGTACTGTCACTGAGCGTTTGGCTGAGAACCCCTTCGCTTCGCTGATGTCAGAGGAGCAGACTGCACTGGGACTCGATGACGTACTGGCAAGCATACAGAAGGCTGGCGAGAATGACTACATCAAGGGCATCTACCTGGAAGCAGGAGGCCTCATGGCTAGCCCTGCCAGCACGGAGGAGATCAGAAACGCGCTCATCCGCTTCAAGGAGACGGGCAAGTTCGTAGTGGCATACGGCGGCACCTACACGGAGAATGACTACTATATATGTAGCGTGGCCGACAAGGTGATACTCAATCCCCAGGGCCTGGTGGACTGGCACGGTGTGGCGTCACAGACGATATACTACAAGGACCTGTTGGCACAGCTGGGCGTAGAGATGGAGGTATTCAAGGTGGGTACCTACAAGTCTGCCGTAGAGCCTTTTACCTCTATGGAGATGAGCGAGGAGAATCGTGAGCAGATAACTGCCTATACCTCTTCGATATGGAACAATATGGTGAAGGGCGTATCGCAGTCGCGAGGCATCTCTCCCGAGAAGCTGAACGAGTGTGCTGACCGCTACATGGCATTCGTCTCTCCCGAGGAGACCTTGGCTGCAGGCTTGGTAGACACACTGCTCTACATGGACGGCACAAGAGACTATCTGAAACAACTGATGGGCGCCGACGAGGATGAGGGCCTCTATGTGCTCTCAATCGATGAGGTGAAGAACATCCAGAAGAATGTTCCTCTGGACAAGAGCGGCAACATCATCGCGATGTACTACGCTGAGGGACAAATCGTAGATGTGCCCTCTGCAGGAAACATGGGCACCACTCCCGAGATCGTGGGCGAGAAGGTATGTAGGGACTTGAGAAAAATACGCGACGACGAGACGATAAAGGCAGTAGTGCTGCGCGTCAACTCACCGGGCGGAAGTGCCTACGCATCAGAGCAGATATGGAATGAGGTGGTCAAGCTCAAGGAGAAGAAGCCCGTCATCGTATCTATGGGTGACTACGCTGCATCGGGAGGATACTATATCTCATGCGCTGCCGACACTATCATCGCACAGCCTAACACGCTCACTGGCTCAATCGGCATCTTCGGCATGTTCCCCAATCCGCATAAGCTCATCACCGACAAGCTGAAGCTGAACGTAGAGACCGTGAAGAGCAACAAGCATGCTGACTTTGGCAGCATGACACGCCCCTTCGACGATAGCGAGCGTGCAATCATGCAGGCACATATCAACAGAGGATACGCTACCTTCATCAAGCGCTGCGCTGACGGACGCCAAATGAGCACTGCCGACATCGAGGCTGTAGCACAGGGTCGTGTATGGACTGGTGAGATGGCGAAGGACCTGGGCCTTGTAGACCTGCTGGGCGACATCGAGATGGCCAAGGAGATTGCTGCCGAAAAGGCTGGCATAGAGAGCTACACGCTCATCAGCTACCCCGAGGAGGAGAGCACACTGACCATGCTGCTCGACCAGACCAAGGAGAGCTACATCGAAGCTCGCATGGGTAAGATGGTCGGACAGTTCAAGAACGAGCTCAACCTCATCTATAACCTCGAAAACATGAACAATCTCCAGGCACGCATGCCCTACGAGATACACCTAATGAACTAATCTGACATGAAAGTCCCAAACAAGAGACATTGGATACTGACACCCTTCACGCTCCTCTATGGTGCGGTGATTGGTATGCGCAACAAACTTTTCGACTGGGGGGTAATCACTTCCGAGGAGTTTGAAGTGCCCATTATCTCTGTGGGAAACCTCACGGTAGGAGGTACCGGTAAGACCCCCCATACGGAGTACCTCATCGCACTGCTCAAAGATAAGTTCAAGACCGCACTGCTGAGCAGAGGATACAAGCGCAAGACATCAGGATACCGCTTAGCATCAGACAGCAGCACACCTCACGACATAGGTGACGAGCCCTATCAGATCAAGCAGAAGTTCAAGAACATACATGTAGCCGTCGACGCCAACCGCAGACATGGTATACATCGCCTGTGTGAAGATGCGGAGACTGCCGACACGGCAGTGGTACTGCTCGACGATGCATTCCAGCACCGTCACGTGACACCCGGAGTGAACATCGTGTTGATGGACTACAATCGCCCTATCTATGAAGACGCTCTCATGCCCACAGGCATGCTGCGCGAGCCCAAGAGCAGCCTCCTGCGCGCCCATATCATCATTGTCACCAAGTGCCCGGCAGACATCAAGCCCATAGACTACCGCATCGTAGCCAAGAACCTTGAGCTGAGGCCATACCAGCGACTCTACTTCACGAGCTTTGCCTATGGCGACCTGAGGACACAGGGAGGAGAGAGCACAAGATCGCTATCGACACTGACTCGCCAAACACACGTGATATTGGTAACCGGCATAGCCTCAGCCACTCCGCTGGTGGAGAAGCTACGGGAACACACCGACAACATCAACCACATGGAGTATGGCGACCATCACGACTTCAGTATCGCCGAGGTGCAGAACATTGAGAAGTTGTTTGCCTCTACTGACGCCAGCGACAAGCTGATTATCACTACGGAGAAGGATGCAGCACGCCTGAGCCTACACACGCTGAGTGACCTCACGAGCAGCAACCTATACGTGCTGCCCATAGAGGTGGTGTTCCTACAAGAACAGCAAGAGAAATTCAACCATTATATCATAGACTATGTTAACAAAAATTCAAGAAACCGCATCGTTCATCAGAGAGCGGATACACACAATACCTGAGACTGCCATCATCCTGGGCACAGGACTGGGAAGCCTCGTAAATGAGATCACCGAAAAGTACGAAATCAAGTATGAGGAGATTCCTCACTTTCCGCTCTCGACCGTAGAGGGACACAGCGGAAAGCTTATCTTCGGCAAGCTCGGCAACAAGGATATCATGGCCATGCAGGGACGTTTCCACTACTACGAGGGCTACTCGATGAAGGAAGTGACCTTCCCCGTACGTGTAATGAGGGAGCTGGGTATCAAAACCCTCTTTGTATCTAATGCTGCGGGAGGTATGAACCCCGACTTTGAGATTGGCGACCTCATGATCATCACCGACCATATCAACTTCTTCCCCGAGCACCCGCTCCGCGGAAAGAACATCGACTATGGTCCACGCTTCCCGGACATGAGCGAGACCTACGATCACGCCCTCATAGAACAAGCCAAAGAGGTAGCGGCAGAGAAGGGCATCCGCGTAGTGGAGGGTGTATACGTCGGCGTCAGTGGCCCCACATTTGAGACTCCCGCCGAATATAAGATGTACCGCATCTTCGGCGCCGACGCTGTGGGCATGAGCACCGTGCCCGAAGTCATCGTAGCCAAGCACTGTGGCATCCGTGTATTCGGAATGTCTGTCATCACAGACCTCGGTGTGGAGGGCAAGATCGTAGAGGTCACTCACGAAGAGGTACAAGCTGCAGCCGATAAGGCACAGCCCTTCATGACAGATATCATGCGCGAGCTCATCAACCGCGCCATTTAAGTAACCCCTATAATATATAAGGATAAATGGATACAACTAAGAAGACACCTATATCAAAACTTGGCGAATTTGGACTCATACGCCACCTCACCGAGAACATAGAACTCGTGAACGCATCCTCTAAATATGGTGTGGGCGACGACTGTGCCGTACTCGAATATGCTGACAGACAGGTGCTGGTCACCACAGACCTTCTAATGGAGGGTGTACACTTTGACCTCACCTATGTGCCCCTCAAGCACCTCGGATACAAGGCTGTAATGGTAAACCTCTCTGACATCTACGCCATGAACGGCACACCTCGCCAGATCACCGTATCACTGGCTATCAGCAAGCGTTTCTGCATAGAAGACATGGAGGAATTGTATGCCGGCATGAGACTGGCCTGCGAGGCTCACCACGTCGATATCGTAGGTGGCGACACCACCTCTTCGCTCACTGGCTTGGCTATCAGCATCACAGCTATCGGCGATGCACCCAAAGACAAGGTGGTATACCGCAATGGAGCTAAAGAGACAGACCTTATCTGTGTGTCGGGAGATCTCGGAGCCGCCTACATGGGCCTACAGCTGCTGGAGCGCGAGAAGAGTGTCTTCATGGGCGAAAGCGATGCACAGCCCGACTTCTCAGGCAAGGAATACCTGCTCGAACGCCAGCTCAAGCCCGAAGCACGCCGCGATATCATCAGCGCTCTTGCCGAAGCAGGAGTGACACCCACTGCTATGATGGATATCTCTGACGGTCTCTCATCAGAGCTCATGCACATCTGTAAGCAGAGCGGCACAGGATGCCGTGTATACGAAGAGCATATCCCACTCGATTACCAGACTGCTGTCATGGCCGAGGAGTTTAACATGAATGTCACCACGTGTGCCCTCAATGGTGGAGAAGACTATGAATTGCTATTCACCGTACCTCTGACAGAGCATGAGAAGGTAGCCAACATGAAGGGCGTCCGCCTCATTGGCCACATCACCAAGCCTGAATTGGGCTGTATGCTCATCACACGCGATGGTGGCGAGATGGAGCTCAAAGCACAAGGTTGGCAAGCATTGACTGAATAACATAAAACGAAGATTCCATGATGAAAAGGACTTTTGTAGCCCTTGTGGCACTTTGCGCGACAATCACCTCTATAGCGCAAGATAACTTATCGGCTCTCATGCCCATGCCTAACCACATAGAGCATCCCAAAGGACGCGCATGGCATATCATCGAGGGACGTACCGCAGTGGAGCAACCTGCAGACTCACTGCTCTTCATCGCCGAGACGATAGCCGACATCATCTCTCAGCGTACCGACGTGCCTGTAAGCATAGCTCAAAAGGGGAAAAAGGCTGATATCAAGCTCTGCATCGACAACACACTGGAGGGAGCAGAGCACTATCGCCTACAGATCTCTCAGCGCGGCATCACACTGAGCGGAAGTACGGCTGCTGCACTCTTCCGTGGCGCCATGACTTTGGACCAATTGCTGATAGGTGATGTGGTGGCAACGGCACAAGACCGTATGTCTCCTATTATCATTGACGATGCGCCTCGCTTTGCCTGCCGTGCTCTCATGCTCGACCCTGCACGCCACTTCTTGCCCGTAAAGGATGTCAAGTTCTTTATTGACCAGATGGCAAA
>JAZRFA010000089.1:0-2984 GCA_045661085.1 Bacteroidaceae bacterium | reverse complement strand
GACATCAATGGCTTGGTAAAGGCTGAGGTAAGCCTTGGCTTGGATGGCGAAGGAAAGCTCTCTAACACTGGCAACAATATCGTAGTTGAGAAAGCTGGTCTCTACACCATCACTTTGACCTACACCTGCAAGTCTGGTACTGTTGCTGAATCGTTCAACTACACTGTTGAGTGCACTCAAGAGAGTTCTATGCCTGAGACTATGTATATCATCGGTAATGACTTCGGTAACTGGGATTGGAATTCTGAGGCCGTTGTTGAGATGACTCCGGTACACAGCCACCCCGGTCACTTCTGGGCTATCCGTCACATGACCACAGCTACAGAGTTCAAGTTCTGCGCACTTCGCGAATGGAATGGCGACTTCACCGGACAGGGTAACGACAGCGGTTACATCGTTCCTGGCAACTGCATGGTAGAGGCTGACGGCATCTATATGCTTTATGTAGACCTTGAGAACAGCCGCGTTATCGTAGAGCCCGCCAACGTATATGGTATGGGCGACTGCTTCGGCGGTTGGGACGGTGGCGTCGAGGCCAACAAGTTCGTAGCCAACGGTCAGGTTCTCGAAGCAACAACTAAGGCTGCTGGTAACCTCAGAATGTATGCAACTCTCTCTACACCTACTTCAGACTGGTGGCAGATGGAGTTCAACATCTATGATGGTGCTATCGTATACCGCGCTGGTGGTAACGATCAGGAGGCTGTTCCTGCTACTGAAGGTCAGAAGGTAACTCTTGACTTCAACGCAGGTACAGGTTCTATCAACTAATTAGTAACAAACCAAACCATATAGGGGTGCCCTCAGTGGGTGCCCCTTTTGGCCTAAGGCCTTTGATTGGGCCTTAGGTCGCTAATCAAGAAAAGACAGCTCTGGGTTGTAATGATAACTGCTTATCGGTAAGCAACTCCTAACTACTAAATCCTAACTTCTCATTCATGAAGCGCACCCCTTTCTTATTACTTTCTGTATCTCTCGTTATCGGGTTGTTCCTCGCATGCGAACCTCAGCCAGAAGTTCTTGAACAGCCAACTGAGCCTGAACTCTCAGAACTGCCTTTCGGCCTTTCGGGCTATTCGCTCACCGACTATGCAGTGCCCGAGCCCGATGAGCCTTGTGTGCTCTACTATAGGGCTGGAGGCGAGTATCCTTTCAGTGGCTTTACCGCACCGCTATATGTGCATATCGGTATCGTTGCCCATGAGTGGATGCATGTGCAGGCCGATTGGACTACCAACTTGGAGAAGTGTCGTCTTATCCCTACCGATGAGGATGATGTATGGAAACTCGAGATTACTCCCACCATTCGCCAGTGGTTCGGTGCCGCTGCCGACGAGGTGATAAACAAGATTGGTGTCGTGGTGCGCAATGCCGATGGCACGAAACAAACGAAGGATCTCTTCTGCATCGTAGAGGATGATGCGAACGAGATAACCTATGATAAAGTAGAGAAGGCTCCCCTCCCGGCAGGAGTGGTGCCGGGCATCAACTACATTGATGACTCTACGGTGACCCTCGTGCTGAAGGAGCAGGATGCCGATGGCGAGTGTTACGACTATGCCTATGTCATCGGTGACCACAGCGATTGGGAGTGCCAGAGCGCTTATGCCATGAAGCGCGACGAGGAGGCTGGATGCTGGTGGTGTACGCTTGAGGGGCTTACCCCTGGCAAGGAATATCGATTCCAGTATCATCTCTACGACGAGGCATGGGGTACTATTCGCATTGCCGACCCCTATACAGAGGTTGTATATACGACTGATGACAAGTGGATTTCTTCGACCACCTATCCCGATATGCCTGCTTATCCCACAAAGACCTCGGGCAACGTGGCCGCCTTCCAGACACAGCGTGCTCCCTACGACTGGGCAGTCAAAGAGTTTGAGGTCGGCGATGCCGATGACCTGATTATCTATGAATTGCTTCTGCGTGACTTCTCTACGACCAAGGATCTCAAGGGGGCATGGGCCAAGCTCGACTATCTGGAGGAGTTGGGTATCGATGCCATAGAACTGATGCCTACACAAGAGTTTGACGGCAACCTCAGCTGGGGCTATAACCCTTGTGCCTACTTTGCTATGGACAAGGCCTATGGCACGCGAGAGATGTATAAGCAGTTCATCGACGAGTGTCATCGTCGCGGCATAGCTGTCATCCTCGATGTGGTGTACAATCACGCTACGGGTGCTCACCCCATGGCAAGACTCTATTGGGATGCCGCAAATAATTGCACCGCAGCCAATAATCCTTGGTTCAACGTGTCGGCTCCGCATCCCTATAGCGTGTTCCATGACTGGAACCACGAGAATCTCGAGGTACGCGAGCATGTGAAGCGTAACTTGGAGTATCTGCTCCGTGAATACCATATTGATGGTTTCCGCTTCGACCTCACCAAAGGGCTTACCCAACGTAAGTGTACTGAGCAGACGGCTTCGAACTACGACAAGGCTCGTATTGCCATCCTTACTGACTACTATGAGGCCATCAAGGCCGTGCATCCCGAGGCGGTAGTTATCTTGGAACATTTCTGTTGCGATGCCGAGGAGCGCGAGCTCACTGAGCAGGGAATGAAGGTGTGGCGCAATGCAAACAATGCCTATTGCCAGACGGCTATGGGGTATGTCGAGAATAGCGACTTCTCTTCACTATGGACGGGTAAGAATGCAATGCCTTTTGGTGGGTATGTGGGCTTTATGGAGAGCCACGATGAGGAACGCACGGGCTATAAAGCCAAGACGTGGGGCTACGGAGAGGTCTCCTCTTCACTTGCCGCTCGCATGCAGCGTGCTGAACTAAATGCTGCCTTCTTCTTCACCGTACCAGGTCCGAAGATGATATGGCAGTTTGGCGAGTTGGGCTATGACTATTCCATCGAGGAGAATGGTCGTACGGGTGAGAAACCTCTCTGTTGGGACTACTTTGAGGTACCCGCGCGCCGTGGCTTGTATGATACCTCTGCAAGCCTCCGTGCTTTCCGCGGGGCG
>JAZRFA010000088.1:0-7723 GCA_045661085.1 Bacteroidaceae bacterium | reverse complement strand
ACAGCCTTGGTCGCAGTGCCTTGCACGTTAAACAGTACAGTATCAAGCCCGGACCTTGTCGTTCGGGCTTGAGTTTTTCTTATACATTGATTCTACTTTCTGCGCCAGCATAAACGCATTCAACTTCTCGATATCAACCTTAACGCGGTATCCTAGGGTCCACAAAGGTGTTAAGAACAGAGAACCATCTAATGAAGGACAGAAAAATCAAAAGCCCAACGAGGCGCAATTTTCATCTGCGCACTCGTGAACAATCGCTAAAAATTTTGTCGATGGTAAAAGGTCATTTTACAATGGCCTT
This sequence comes from Bacteroidaceae bacterium, assembly GCA_045661085.1. Classification (GTDB taxonomy): domain Bacteria; phylum Bacteroidota; class Bacteroidia; order Bacteroidales; family Bacteroidaceae; genus UBA1189. The sequence continues at coordinate 7,422 of JAZRFA010000088.1, read as the reverse complement.
CTTACCATTCACGATATATATACCTCCCCTAAGGTTCTCTGCATTCGCCACCTTACGGCCGCTGAGATCAAATATCATTTCTGATTTATGATTTATGATTTCTGATTGCTCAATGCCACTTTCGATATTGGCCGTGTAGGTCACATCATGGGCAGGCATGGTCTCGTAGGTGTCACCTATCCATCCAAGGAACTCATCACCTTCTGTCGTAGGCTCGTATACATACTCGGGGATAGTCTCTCCATAGTCCACTTCGGGTGTGTGTACCAGTTCATCGCCTACGTAGTAGTATACCTTATAGTTGTTGACGGTATATGTACCACTGATGGTCACATCACTTGCAGGCATGGTCTCAGGCACTTCGCTCCATCCGCTGAAGGTGTAGCCCTCCTTGACGGGCTCGGCAATCGGCGTGATGGCTGCTCCGTACTCGATGCTGTCGGTAGCGTATACCTCACCATCGACAACGTAGGTGAGTGCGTAGGTGATCTTGTGATATTCCACATAAAGCGTGCTATCGGCACTAACCTCTGTCAACTCTTCGCCATCGAGAGAGGTTTTCCAGATGGTTTGGTGGCCTTCGACGTCCTCGAATTGTGGTAGTGCACCATTGGTGTAGAGTGAATCGACATCCGCTGATAGGTTGGTGGTGTAGGTAACCTTGAATACACGCTCACCGCCGAGCACGGGGTGGGTGTCGATACCTATCTTCTGGCCGAAAGCTTCGCCCAAGAGGTAGGCCACTTCGCCCAACAGCATTTGTTCGTCGGTCACGGTGGTTTGTCCTTCGAAGATGTCGTATTCCTGTATGGCAAAGATGTTCTGAGCATTGTCCTTCGCTGTGGTGCCACCGATGCAGGCTGCTACCTTATTTCCGGTAATCGTGCCCAGACTGAATACATTTTCGATGACGGCGCTCTTATGGTTGTATCCAGCCACACCGGCACAGTTGGTCGTACCCGTGATGTCGCCCAGGTTATACGAATTGGTGAGCGTAGCGGTTGACTGTGATACCGAACCGGTGACTCCGCCAACATAGGTGGATGCGCCTGTGACCTTAGCCTTGTTGGCGCAGCGGTCTACGGTTGCCTTTGGACCCATAAAGGCTACGACACCTGCTACATATTGCTTGGCATTGACCTCGCCACTGACGGTGATGCCGCTGATGTGGCTATTCGTCGTGTAGCCGAAGAGTGCCTGATAGGTAAGGGTGTTGTTGATGTAGAGTCCGTCGATGGTGTGTCCGTCGCCATCGAAGGTGCCTTGGTAGGCTGTGTTTGACTTGCTGCCACCGATAGGTGTCCAGTCGTGGCCGCAGAGGTCGATGTCGCTCACGAGCTTGGCCGATAGCTTATAGTCACCTCCATTGACCTTGGCGGCAAACCATGCCAGCTCGGCACCGCTGCTGATCTGATATACGTTGTCCTCGCATCGGGGCTCGGTGAGAGTGGTTCCGTCCCATGCGTTATCGGCTGCCTTGACCATCTCTATGATGCAGGTTTGCTCTCCCTCGGCATCGTCGGCAATGGTCAGCGTGGTGCGGAAACAGCGGTAGCCAGGCTTGGAGGCCTTGATGATGTAGGTGCCGTAGGTGGCGGCATATATGCCATTGGCATCGGGGCGCAGTGTATCTCCCTCTTGGGTGATGGTGTACTGTATGCTGTCGACATCGGATTGGAGGTTGATGACGAAGTACTTTGTCTCGGTGATGGGGATACGCACCTCGGGAAGCTGACCGAAATAGGTCTTGTGAGCAATGGCAGTGAAGTTTGGCGAACGGCCCTGGTTCTTACGAATGTCGCGATGGGCACCGATGGGGTCACCGAATCCGTTGACCTGCACTACGCCCTGGTCCATGACGAGCTCAGCTGCGGTGTAGTCGGCGGGGATGTCTACGGTTACCATCTGTGCCGTAGGTGCTGAAGCGAAGGTGTACTGCCCTGCACCGAGAATGAGTGACGAACCGTTGGGAATATTATTGTAGGTCACATAGGCTGACATGTTATATATGCCTGCCAGTTTGTTGGCAGGGTGATGTAGACCGCTGTACTGAATCTTGACTTTGTCGCCAGCCTGAAAGATGGTGCTTCCCTCACGGCTCGCATTGGTGATCTCGCGATGGCAGGGCTTGGCTGTCAGCACCTGATAGATGGAGTTGCCCATGGCGTCGGTGAGCTTGACTATCTGTCGGCCCTCCTTCAACAAGAGGGTATATGAGCCGTCGTCATTCTTGCGTACACCCTCTGTGGTGAATCCGTGGTAGGTTGCCATCTGCTCACCGATGGTGGGGTATGCGATCTCGATATGGTCGACGCCCTCAGGGGTGAAGGTGTAGGTAGCACCCTCTTCAGTATCGAGGTAATAGAACACGTCGTGCTCGGCATCGACATACTTGCCTGCAGTCTTCAGGGCTCCCTCGTTGTAGTCCTCATTGATGAACATGTTGGGTTGCATGGTAGTGGCATCGTCGCCTACAGAAACCACATAGGCTGCTGTGTTCTCGGGCCAGATGGCGCCCCAGTACTCACCGCCCATATAGGGGGTCTTGGTGAGCGAGTCGGCCTTGGCGTTGTACTTATAGTAGTTCAGTGCTATAGCATCATAGGTAACCAGGACGATAGCCGTACCCTTGCCTACTGCCTTGATGGTAGCCCATGTCTCTGTAGTGGTGTGTGCATTGTCGATCTCGATGACATCGGTGCTGGGGTTTCCATCAAGGTCGATGATGGTGTAGTGAAAGTCGGGTTCGGTGAAGTAGTTGGCCGTCTGTGTGTCGGTCAGCTGCCACGAACGCATGGCGAGTGCGTCATAGGTGTCGCCAACCTTCAGTTGCAGGTGTCCACGCTCATTGATGTTGACAAGGATATTACCTGTCTCGTAGCCGCCATTCCAGTTCACGTCATGCTTGATGGTTTTAGGACCGAAGGCCTCGTAGCTGCTGGCAGAGAACTTGAGGTACGAGTTTTCTCCACCATCGATATCCATGGTGAAGTATCCAGCCTGGGTGAGCCCACCGGGCTTCCATGTACGGAAGTTGTATACCTGATTGTCGGCAAGACGATAATGTACCTTTTTCGTGTCGCCCTCGATGACGGTCTTTACGGACTCTACCTTGGTGAAGTTTGTGAAATGGCTAAACTTCTTACCTATAAACATCTCGGCATCTGCGGGTATGGTCGCGATATAGTCGCCTCCCATGGGGATGGCACCACTTACGGTGATACCTGCTGTTAAGGTGCCGCTGCGATCGTTGGTCATATAGCCCTCGGCCTGATGCTCCTCGTTGGGGATGAGCGATACGTAGTAGCTATTGCCCACCAGTGCCAGGAAGGTCTTGCGGCCTGCAGTGACACTATTGCCCAATGTCACCACCATGCGCTCGCCCTCGCGGGTAGATACATCTACAGAGATGGTGTAGTCCTTGTCGGCCTCCCAATTGGTCTTGTCTTCGTGCTTGTTCGTCGCATAGACGGTGTTGGTCAAGATTGAGAATTCTTGCTGCACGCTGTCTTCGCTCACATTCAGTTCGATAGTTCCATTTATCGTCGTGCTATCTTTGGCATAGGCTGAGAGTACATACACACCTGCGGGTATATCCAACGTGTATATTCTGTCTACGGCCTCACCTACATCAAGGGTGTCTCCTGTAGCCTTGTCCACAAGAGCCATCCACGGAGAAGTGGTGTTCATCTTCACGGTGACATTTACATTGGCCGACTGTATACTCATACAGCATGCTAACACTGCGGCCAAACTCAAAAGTAACTTTTTCATTTTTTCTAGTTTGTTAAAAGATGGTTAATATTTAATGTTTGTATATCTTCTTTCCATTGTCTATATAGATGCCTCGTGTGGAGAGTCCGTCCATGCGCACTCCTCGCATGTCATATATCCCGTAGGAGGTGGTAGGCTTGGCATCATTGGTGTCAGACTCTATTCCTGTGAACTCCATGCCATCGGGCGGTAGCGCCAGGAAGTGTGCCGGATTGATATATACCTTGTGTCTGCCGAGGAAGACCCCTTCGGGCGACCACTGTATCAATGCACCAGCTGCAGCAAAGGAGCCGGCATCGGTGGCATAGATATATCCAGTATAGGGGTTGACATATACACCATAAGGCATGCCTAAATCTTTCAGGTCGTCGAGCATCGTGCCAGGCAAGGACTCTTCCACTCCGCCTGCTCCTTCGGTAGCCAGCACCTCGCGAGGGTCGATGACTACGTAGTTGAACTTATACTCGCTGGTGTAATAGGAGAACCGTGCACCGATAGCCAGGAAATTGCCATCAAGCATCGTGCAGCTGTAGGTAGAGGCATACTCCAGTACGACAAAGCAGTCATCGCTGCCAGCTAAAGCCGCCTCACAGTCAAAGATGACTGTGGCAGCAGGAATATCGTAATAGTCGCCAGGGGAGTTGATGCACAGGTACTGGCCCGACTGCGACAGCTTGCCATAGAGGTTTATCTGGCCCGTGTCGACATCTCTCACCAGCTGCATAGTCTCCGCATCGATGATGCTCACGGTCGTTTCATACTCATGGTCTTCCTGAAACGCATAGCCGCCCGTGTTGGCCACGAAGAGATGTCCCTTGTAGTAAGCTATGCCCTCAGGCTCGTATCCCACCTCACAGGTAGCGACAACCTCGAACGTATGGATGTCAATCTTGGCCACATACCCCTTTGTAAACATTTCGTAGCCATTGATGGTGCCACACTCATGACCATAGGAAGATACATAAACATATCTGCCGTCGGTGGCGAGTTTGCGGTTGTTAGGCACATCTTCTGTCTCGGCCACACGCTTCCCATCGGGTGATATGAATTGGATGATGTTGCTCCAGTTGATTGTTATGGCGATGAGGTCTTCGTTTATTTGGATGATGTCGTTGGGGGTGTCACCAAGTTTTCGTTTGTTGGCGTCTCTGAACCACTGGTTGCTGACAATCTCACCATCTTCGAAGTAGGAGATCTTGCCATTGTCGGACTGCCAGTTGCCTTCGTTCAGCAGGATGATACGCTCCTGAGCCTGTACGTTCAAGGCGATGGAGCAGAGGAGTGATAGAATCAGTTTTTTCATATTCCAAAGGATAATGTCAGTTTATAATTGCGCCCGGGCATAGGGTAGCGCGGTATGTGTTCGTATTGTATGTCGAGCAGGTCGCACACCTCAAGGCATACGCCCCACTGCGTCTTATCCATGGGGAGCGTGTAGGTCAGTTTCATGTCGATGTTGTGATAGGGCTTTAGTACATCTTCGGGGTCAGCATAGCTCCACATGCGTTCGCCCACATAGAGATAAGAGGTGGTAAACTGCAGGCTGCGCCAGGCGACGATGGCCGTGACTCCCGACGACAATGTGGGAGAATAGCAGATGGGCTTGTCATACGTATCCTCATCCTCGGGGTCGGTACGGTTCACGTCGCGTTGCCATGTCAGCGAACCTAGCAGTGAGAACTGCCAGTCATCCGTGTGGTAACGGCCCTGTGCTGTAGCGTTGAGCCCTCGGCAAAAGGTGTAGCCGTAGTTCATCATCGACCACGTATAGGTACCCTTCAGGGGAAGGCACACGATACGGTTCTCAATCTTGTTCTGATAGGCGTCGGCCTGCACGGAGGCATTCCAATGCGGAGAATCGAAGTGGTACTCAACGCCCAGATTGAGTTGCTTGGTATATTCGGGTTTCAGGTTTCGGTTGCCCACTTGAGTATAGTAGAGGTCGTTGAGCGTGGGTGCACGGAAGATCTTCTTGTACCAGGCGCGCAGCGTCAGCCCCTCCCAAGTGTAGGCGGTAGAGACAGCCGGTGTCCAGCGGTCCAAGGGGTCGGCAGCCCCCACATGGGCAAAGGTGACATCGCGGTAATGCTGGTGTAGCAGCGAAGCCGCCGCCTGCAAACCTTGCCAGTTGACCTGTGCCGCCATCACCTGCTTCTGGTCGAGGCGGAACACATCGTCAAACTTCTTCAGGTCGGCCGCCAGCTTGCTGTAGCGCACATCGTAGCTTGCCGAGAGCGACAGCCACTGCCAGGGCGTGAACGCATAGCATAGTGCGCCGTAGCCATCCTGCTGGTAATAATGGTTGTCGACGCGAGCTGTATTCTGGTTTTCAGGATAGTCGGTACAGTAGCGCAGATACTCGTTGGTGTACTTGGCATTTACCTTCAAGTGGTGGTGCTCAGCGAATTGTGCTTGGTACGAGGTCTGAACGAAGAAGTCACGGTCCCACTCACGGCCCACGTTGACATACTTGTCGCTCAACCGCCTCACGATGCCGCCCGGGCAACCACGCTCACTGTCATAATAATAAATATGAGATGCGAAACCACCCTTGAACAGGGCTCCTTCGATGCGTCCGTAGCGGATGTCACTGTTGGCACGACGCCCTACGGTATCTTCATACTCCGAGTGGTAGCGGAAGGGGTAGTCGCCACGCGAGTCGGTCCACTCACCATCAATGAAGCCGCTCCAGCCCTTTCTCTCAAACTGGACATTAGCCTTCGCCATATAGGTGGTAAACGAGGCTCTACGCAACTGTACTGACAACGAATCCTTTGTGGGTCTTCGTGTACGTAGATACACGGTAGCCCCCGATGCATACTCAGAGGCCGACTGGCAATGGTCGAGCTTGTTTGCGTTGTAGAGCGATACGTTCTCCATCGTCGACAGGGAGAACTTGCCTAAATCCACCGTGCCGTTCTGGGCATTGGTGATGCGTATACCATCCACATAGATACCCACATGTTGCGCACCGAGCGAACGCACGTTGACGGTTTTCAGTCCGCCCAGTCCACCATAATCCTTAATCTGCACACCAGCAAAATACTTCAGCGCATCAGCCACCGATGTGTTGCTCAGTGCTTGTAGCTCCTCACCCTGCAAGGTCTGCGATGTAGCCATAGTGCGAGAGGGTTGTTTGGAGGTGATTGTCACCTCATCAAGAGCCTGTATGCTGTCGAGCGACAGTTGGGCACTGGCAGTCATCACTTGTGCCGCAAGCAAGAGCATCGCGGCGCACCGTATCACATGTTGTCGTGTCTTATACATATATACACCATTATCTATCAAGCCATCTTTTTCAGTATGCTTGATACACAGGTATACATGTCAACTCACAAATGACAAACTATACGATGGGCCATCTATCGTCGCGTGTTGGAAGATACAGCAGAGTACTCCTCATGCTATCCATGCCTCTTCCTTGCCAATAATCGTGGATATGTGAAAACCCATGTCCGTCCATTCGATTCTTTCCGTAGACCTGCGTCAAGAATACTTTTTATTTGTCACGGCCGGTCTTCTGACTTATCCCGTTTATTGCGCCTTCCCAACAATGAAGTCAGTGGCTAAAGAGTGCAATAAACACACAGTTGCTAAGGGACTTACAGCAGCAGGTACTGTCCCGGATTCACACCGGATTCCCGTAAA
>JAZRFA010000087.1:0-7871 GCA_045661085.1 Bacteroidaceae bacterium | reverse complement strand
CGAGCCTTCTTACCGGTAAGAGCGCGGAGGTAGTACAACTTAGCGCGACGAACCTTACCAACCTTGTTCACTACGATGCTGTCGATAGCGGGTGAGTTGATGGGGAAGATACGCTCAACACCTACAGTACCAGACATCTTACGTACAGTAAAACGCTTGTTGTAGCCGTGACCGGAGATCTTGATTACTACACCACGGTAGAGCTGGATACGCTCCTTGTTACCCTCGACAATACGATACGCTACGGTTACAGTGTCACCAGCCTTGAAAGCGGGAACCTGACCCTCTTTACCGGTAGCAAATGCTTCTTCAGCAATTTTAATTAAATCCATTAGTTTTAAATAATTAAATTGTTATATCGTCCCAACGCAACATATCAAGTTACTCTTCCTATGACAGCGATTGCGCGAAAGCGGGTGCAAAATTAGTGCAAGTTGAGCGAAAAACCAAATATCAACGAGAGAAAGTAAGGGAAAAGCCTGATTTTTCCTTACTTAGCGAGGCAGATATTTGAGTTTTTCCGAAATGCAGCCTAATTTCAGACTGCGAAGCAGGCTAAAGATAGTAATAATATAGCAGTTTACCCAGAGGATCTTGTCATCCTGAACGTATGTGAAGGATCCCGCGCAGGGACTTCGCATGAGACGTTTGTGAAATCCTTCACTTCGTTCTGGATGACACTACCGCGGAAATACATAGATTGGGTAAACATCTATATTATTGCCAAAAGTTTTTCTCTCCAGCCAAATTACGCATCGGTAGTTACCGACACAACTTTCTGATGGATATACAAAGTTCATCAAAAGCCCCTGTTTCCCAGGTCATTGGTGCTTATTTCCCCTGTATTATCTTTGCAACAGCAATAGCAAATGAATGGCAAAACTTTGGCAAATAAATTCGACATAAACAGCTGATTATATGAATGTAACGAAAAACATTTGGCAAATCATTCGCTAACCCTTAAACAATATAACCTATGACACCAACCAACCCAAGAGCTATAGAAAAAACAGGGCGACACACCAGAATATCATCACGCAAATACTTGATTTCCAAACAGATTGCACAGAACACACAGAGGACTGCATCGCTACGCTAGCAACTGTCGGCCGTACCGAGTGTTAACATTCCGGAGGTACACGCGAGTGAAACGATGCGTGCTCTGTGTTCTTTGTGTAATCTGTGTGAGACAAAAGACAGATAGTCTGAGAGAAATCCATAGCAGCGTCTAATAGATTTACAATGCGTATTCCTTGACAATATACGCAAGCCGCTTGATTTGCCAAAACGCACACCTTAGCACCCCGTAACTCGCTGAGCACAACACCAGCTACGGGGTGTTCTCATTTGCCAAACATTTACCAAACATTTGCCATTATCTTGCCAAATCCTTTTACCCACGTTGTAAATAAATTAGGGAACAATGTAGATGTTGTCCAGAATGTTTCGTGTCATTGCCTAGGAGAACAGGGCAGTATTATATTATTGCCAAAAAAAACAAGAAGAAGGAGCACGACCGAAGATTTATTTTCATAAATTTGCAGAAATCTAATCACCGACAAAACATATGAAGAAAATTTTTTCCGTATTGGCATGCGCTTTCGCCACGACAAGTGCATGGACATATGACACCCCCACCATGGGATGGAGCTCGTGGAACGCCTATGGATTTCAGATTAGCGAATCGATCATCAAGTCGCAAGCAGATGCTCTGGTGACTACTGGGCTGAAGGATGCAGGGTATATCTACGTAAATATCGATGACGGATTCTTCGGCGGACGCGACAGTGAGGGGCACCTTCTGATACACCCCACACGATTTCCCAATGGTATGCGCACTGTAGTGGACTACATCCACGACAAGGGTCTGAAGGCTGGCATCTACTCCGATGCAGGAAAGAACACCTGCGCCTCATACTGGGGAGGCGACAAGATAGGTGAGGGAGTGGGTCTATATGGTCACGACCAAGAGGACATAGACCTCTACTTCAAGGAGCTGAACTTCGACTTCATCAAGGTGGACTTCTGTGGAGGATCGCCCGGACACAACTCCGAGCAACTTTCGCTCTCAGAGAAGGAGCGCTACACGGCCATATCTGAAGCCATAAAGAATACCGGCCGAACCGATGTCAGGCTGAACGTCTGCCGATGGGCATTTCCCGGCACATGGGTACACGACGTGGCGACCTCTTGGCGCATATCCGAAGACATCTATCTGGGATGGAACTCCATCAAGAGCATCGTAGGGCAAAACCTCTACCTATCGGCCTACGCCACGGAAGGCAAGTACAATGACATGGACATGCTCGAGGTGGGGCGCGGACTCACCACAGAGGAAGACAAGACACACTTCGGCATGTGGTGCATCATGAGTTCTCCACTGCTGATAGGATGCGACATGACTACCATCACTCCCGAAGCGCTGGAGCTGATGACCAACCCCGAGCTCATAGCACTCAACCAAGACGAACTGGGACTGCAGGCATACGTGGTGGACAAGGTGGGAGGCGCCTACCTGCTGGTGAAGGACGTAGAGACGCTATATGGCACTACCCGCGCCATTGCAGTATATAACCCCACCGACAACGAGGTGGTGCGCCAGGTAGACTTCCTCAGCCTCAACCTGGGAGGCAAGGTCGCGGTGCGCGACCTGTTTGAACGCAGAGATATGGGCACCTTTGCCGCAGCAATGAACGTCACCGTACCGGCTCACGGCACACGAATTTATCTGTTGACTGCCGAGAAACGTTACGAGCGCTCCACATACGAAGGCGAGACAGCATGGCTCAGCGCCTATCAGGAGCTGACAAATAACCAGTCGTCAGAGACTGGCATCTATGAAGAGGCCAGCTACTGCTCGGGAGGAGCCATGGCCAGCTGGTTGGGACGCAGAGGCGAGAATGACCTGCAGTGGCGCCACGTATATAGCCAGGAGGGTGGCGAATATACACTGACATTGAGCTATATCAGCGGAGAAGCCCGAAATGTGTATCTGCAAGTCAATGGCGGTGAGGCGCAGGTGCTATCAGTCAACTCGGGCGGATGGAATACCGTGGCCAGAGTGGAAACGACCGTGACACTCCAACCCGGAGAGAATGTCATACGTCTCTACAACCCATCAGCATGGATGCCCAACGTCGACTGTATGGTATTGGCAAGAAAGAACTCGCTGGAACTCTACGAACAACAATTGGAAAGCGCCAGAGGAAAAATAGAGCTGTTGCTTGAGGACGACCTCCCCGAGGGCATCGAGCAGACATTACAGCAAGCCCTGACCGATGTACAGCCCACGGAAGAGACGGCCGCGGCCTACCAGTCGGCTATCAAAGCCCTTCAGCAGGCTTATGACGACGCCTTAGAGGCAATAGCCATATATCCCTCCATAGAGTCGTTGGCTGAGGTATGCAGAAGCAACATCGCCAACTCGGAAGACAGCGATATGGGGCTCACCCTCATGGCAACCATCGATGTCGTGACATCAGGCATCTCAACAGCAAAGTCGGCCAGCGAGATGTCGGCCCTGCTGACCCAACTGCAAGAAAAAGCCATCGAATACCACACCTCCATAGAGGCCAACCCACAGGAGGGCAAATCGTGGGATGTGACCTTCATGATAACCAACCCCACATTTGATGCCGATGGCAATGGATGGAATACCTCACCCACCGTACGGTCAGGTGTGGGAGAGTTCTGGAACACCAATTTCAGCATGTTCCAAACCGTCAAGCCTCTCAAGAACGGACAGTACGAAGTAAGTGTGCAGGCACTCTACCGCACGGGAGAAAACGATGGTGGCAGTGCCTATAACAGTGGCAAGGAGACCATACCCGCCAAGCTGCGCGCGGGAACCAAGTCACAAGACCTCAAGTCACTCTACTGCTACCCATTGAACAGCGATGCCGCAAGCTTCGGCACACTCGACCTCAAGAATGGCTATGCCAATAGCATGTATGCCGCGTCGGTATGCTTTGAGGACGATGCATACTGGAATACGCTCAAGGTTGATATCACCAACAAATCACTACGCATAGGACTGATCACCTCAACATCAAAGTACGACAGTTGGTGCTGCTTCGACAACTTCCGTTTAGAGTACCTTGGAGGCGACCCCGCCACCGCCACCTCAGTACTTGAAGCAACGGAGCCGTCAGTGGACATATACTCCATAGACGGAGTGCTGCTGAAGGCCAATGTCCTGCAAGACGCGGCCGAAGGCCTCAGCCGCGGCATCTACATACTGCGCAACGGTGACAACGTTTCAAAGGTGATTGTCAGATAGGCTCACGTTAATTGTACATTTCTATTCACGCAACGCGCAGTAAACCGTAGACCTTATCCCTAAGCTTTGGGATGGTTTATGGATGGTTTTGTGTGCAATGAACTCACCCCTCCCCAATATTTTTTCAACAAAATTCAAAAAAACTCACACAAATTATTGCAGGTTAAATTAAAAGCCGTACATTTGCAGTGTACTATTAAGGCAGTACACGTAAGATGTTGTAAATATTAACCAATTAAAAGATGTGAGTATGTTGAAGATTAATGATTTATCATTTTCCTACAATGGTAAGAGTTGTAAGGTGTTCAGTGATTTTTCGCTGAATTTTGAGAAGGGCGCAGTGTACGGATTGCTCGGACTGAACGGTACGGGCAAGAGTACACTGCTCTATCTCTTGACGGGTCTGCTGCGTCCGCAGCAGGGTAGTGTGCTCTACAAGGGCGAGGATGTGCAGAAGCGCTTGCCCTCTACGTTGAGCGATATGTTTATCGTGCCCGAGGAGTTTGAACTGCCCAAGATGAGTATCAAGCGGTACGCTGCGCTGCATGCAGGATTCTATCCCCGCTTCAGCTACGAGCAGCTGCAGAAGAACCTTGCGATGTTCGGGCTCGACGACAGCGTGGTGTTCAATAACCTCTCCATGGGTCAGCAGAAAAAGGCCTTCATGTGCTATGCCTTGGCCACCAACACTTCGCTCCTCGTGATGGACGAGCCGACGAACGGACTCGACATCCCCTCGAAGAGCGAGTTTCGCCGACTCATCGCCAGCAACATGACGGACGACAAGACCATCATCATCTCTACCCATCAGGTGCGCGACATTGATAGTCTGCTTGACCACATCGTCATCATCGACGGCTCTCAAGTGTTGCTCAATGCCTCGAGCGACGAGATCTGCTGTCGCCTCCTCTTCACCGAACAGCCCATCTCGGAGCCTACCGACGGGGCGCTCTTCGTGCAGCCTTCCGTAGCTGGCAACAGTGTCATTCTGCCCAATGAGTTCGACGAGGAGAGTCGTTTGAATCTCGAGTTGCTCTTCAATGGGGTGTTGGCCGAACGTGAAAAGTTCTTGGCATTGTTTAACGCCTAAATATTGTCGCTATGAACAATCGATTCAGTTTCTCACGTTTCGGTGCCGTGCTGAAGTGTGACTTGATGGAGAACTGGGTACGCTACATCGGCGTGTTCGCCATCCTCTTCTTTGCCAATCTGGCCTACCAGCTTGTCGATACCAAGGATGTGGTGGAGCTTTCCATGCTCCGCGGTATTCCTGCAGAGTATATGAAGCAGTTGGCCATCGACTGTGTCCCCTTCTTCTATGGTGTATTGACCTTAGCGTTGATGTGTGCTGCGGCCGATATGACTGCCGTGCCCTTCAGGACCAAGGGACGTGGCATGAACTATTTGATGATGCCCGCCACGAAGTTGGAGAAGTTTCTCTCTCGCGCGTTCATCAATGTCGTGATGGTTATCGTGATGGCCTACGTGGCACTCTTCCTTGCCGACTTGGCGCGTATGCTCTATGTCGCTATCTCTGATATCGAAGGATTCTATGGTTTCACCTTCCCCACGGTGTGGAACGAACTCTTCGAGCCTTTGCGCGAGGCATATAAGAACGGCGGTGTAGGATACGTTATTGTAGATAACGAAATAGTTCGTCCCGAGTGGGAGATGAGCATGGCTATCATGGCCGTAGCTACTCTCGTACTCTCTATGTTCTATGTTCACTCCATCATCTTCTTGGGAGGATGTATCTGGCGTAAGGGAGCTCTCTTGAAGACAATATTCATGGTCTTCATGATAGCATTTCTCATCATTTGGGTGATTGCCCAAATCATACCTAGCGAGGAGTGGATTGAAATTGTGTTTTATCCTTGGATTGAGAGTGTCGCTGAGTCAGAGAAGGAGTTTATGCGCTTTGTCTTCCTCATCACCAACGTCGTGTTTGCCACTTTCACTATTCTGCACTGGTGGCTCAGCTACCGTCTCTTCTCACGCAAGCAGATGATTCCTCGCACGCACCTCTTCGGAAGCAACCACCCTCATCATTTCTTTAAAAAGGCGCACTCATGAAACAAGTAAATAATACATTCAGCCTTCGCCGCTTGTGGAATGTGCTGTGCATCGACCTCAGAGCCTATACAGGTACACGAATGATGTATATCGGCGTACTGTTCATTCTCTTGGCATGCGAATTGGGCGACCTCCATCAATGTATCGCCAGCTATAAGATGGGTGTGGTGGACGCGTCTCAGCTGTTTGCGATGTATGTCAACAGATTGGCTCCCACGTTCTACGCCTTCCTAGTGGGTCTGTTGATGTTCAGTTTCTCCACCGTGTCTGCTATGGGCGAGAAGCCGGCAGCCATCTATTACCTCTCGCTGCCAGCTTCTAATAAGGAGAAGTTCGTATCGCGCGTGCTCATCGCCATCGTAGAGCCCGTCGTGTTTGTGATACTGGCTATGCTCGTTGTCGACCTTCTGCGTATAGGCATCGTGAACTATCGCATGGGCATGAACCCTGACTATGCTATCTTGACGGACGACTTCAAGGGACTCACCGTGCCTGCTCTGCTGGGTCATGCGTGGCAGACGATACAGCAGATGTTTACTCACGGCGGTACGGAGTATGTCAATGCCGCAGGCGATATCTCCATGGCAGGCTTCGGCTTTAGTGCCTTCCGTGGTACGATGGTTGTGGCGTTTGCCGTTGTGTCGCTGCTGTTTGCCCACTCCCTCTTCCTATTGATAGGCTGTTGCTGGTCAAACTTCACGGTCATTGCCATTGCTACATTAGGTGGCACGTTGTGGGTCCTGCGCGACAAGGCCATCGATGCCATTGCCTCGGCAGGTGACGTCACCGTCTCGGCCTACGGCAACCTCTTGCAAGGTTCGGCCGTGTGGAGTGTGGTACTAATCATCGCGCTTTTCGCCCTCACCGTGCTCAACTGGCGTGTGAGCTACCGCTTCTTCACGCAAAAGCAGGTGGTGATGCCTACATCAAAGTTTGTTCAATGGTTGAAGTTGTAAAGGAGGCTACGGTATGAATTTCAAGGACAACAACCCGATTTATCTGCAGATAGCCGAGCGCATCTGCGACGAGATACTGCAAGGCCGGTATAGCGAGGACGACCGCATCCCTTCGGTGCGCGAATATGCCGCGATGGTGGAGGTGAATGCCAACACCGTGGTGCGCACCTTCGACCACCTGCAGTCGCTCGAGGTCATCTACAACAAGCGCGGCCTCGGCTATTTCGTGGCCAAGGGTGCCGTGCGCCGCATCACCAAGGAGCGCAAGCGCACCTTTCTCACCGAGGAACTGCCCGAACTGTTCCGTAAGATGGATACGCTGAAGATCTCCATCGACGAGCTGCGCGAGATGTACGAGGCGAGAGAACTGAAATAAATCATAAAATAAGGTAATCATATAGATGTTTGCCCAAACGCCCTTTTTATCGCGATGATGTCATTCTGAGCATAGCGAAGAATCTCGCAATGTACTCTGACTAGGTCCCTGCGCGGGATCCTTCACTACGTTCAGGATGACACGAGACGCTGGGTAAACTGCTATATTGTTGCTTAAATTAAACAGG
>JAZRFA010000086.1:0-16311 GCA_045661085.1 Bacteroidaceae bacterium | reverse complement strand
TGCACCTGCTCCAGATGGAAATCCATGCGCTTGGTGAGCACGGCCAGCTCGGCCATGTCTTCAGCCGTACACCCAGGGTGGCTACTGATGAAATAGGGGATAATTTGTTGGCGCAGCCCCTCTTCACGGTTGATGCGGTCGAAGATGCGCTTGAACTGTTCAAACTGAGTGAACGAAGGTTTACGCATCACATACAGCACCTTGTCAGAAGTGTGCTCGGGTGCCACCTTAAGGCGACCGCTCACGTGGTTGGTGATGAGCTCATGGGTATACTCCTTGGCTGCATGGTTGATAGCCTCGTCATCGCTGCGGTGCAGCAGGAGGTCGTAGCGCACGCCACTGCCGATAAAGCTCTTCTTCACCTCGGGCAGGGCATCTACGGCACGGTAGATGTCGAGCAGGGGGCGATGGTCGGTGTTGAGGTTGGGACACACCTTGGGATGTATGCACGAAGGACGCTTGCAACGGGCACACAAAGCCTTGTCCTTGCCACTCATACCGTACATATTGGCCGAGGGACCTCCGAGGTCGCTCAGGTAGCCCTTGAAGTCGGGCAGTTGGGCCACGGCCTTCACCTCCTTTAGGATGCTCTCCTTGCTGCGACTTACGATAAACTTTCCCTGATGGGCCGATATGGTGCAGAAGGCACAACCACCGAAGCAACCGCGATGGATGTTCACCGAGTGCTTGATCATATCGTAGGCGGGGATACGCTTGCCCTTGTATCTCGGGTGAGGTAGTCGCGTATAGGGCAGATCAAACGAGCGGTCCAGCTCCTCCGTCGTCATAGGTGGATAGGGAGCATTGACTACCACACATTTGCCTCCTACCTCTTGAATGAGGCGCGAGGCATGCATGTTGTTTGACTCCTCCTCTATGTGTCGGAAGTTAGCTGCCTCGGCTCGCTTGTCGCGCAAGCACTCTTCGTGGCTGTTCAGCACGATGTCGTCGGAAGTGATGCCACCAGGAATAGCCTCTTTGTTGGGATAGAGGAGGGCAGTTTGAGGAATGGAAGACCCACCCCATCCCTCCCTGTGAGGGAGGGGGTGCTGACATCGCGGAGCTTCAAGTCCTCCCTCACAGGGAGAATTTAGGTGGGTCTGCAATCGCCTAGCAATCTCAACGATAGGTTTCTCTCCCATACCGTAGACGAGGATGTCGGCACCGCTGTCGCAGAGTATGCTGGGACGTACGCGGTCTTCCCAGTAGTCATAATGGGTAAGGCGACGCATCGAAGCCTCTATACCACCGAGCACTACAGGCACATCGGGATAGAGTCGTTTCAAGATCTGAGTGTATACAATCGACGGATACTCGGGACGCTGGTCGTGACGCCCGTCTGGGGTGTAGGCATCTTCGCTGCGCAGACGCTTATTGGCGGTATACTTGTTTACCATCGAGTCCATACAACCAGCCGTCACACCAAAGAAGAGGCGCGGGCGACCCATCTTGCGGAAGTCGCGCAGGTCGTCTCTCCAGTTGGGCTGGGGCACGATGGCGACACGCAAACCCTCTGCCTCGAGTATGCGGCCTATCACGGCAGCACCGAATGAGGGGTGGTCAACGTAAGCATCGCCCGAGAAGAGCACCACATCCACCTCGTCCCATCCGCGTAGTTCCATCTCCTTACGCGTGGTGGGTAGAAAATCCATCAGTTGAGGCATTATTCTTCCGCTTCTACTTGTTCGCGATTCGCCTGCCATTCGTCATAGAGTGCGATAAGTGCAGCCAGACCGAGTGCTTTCATGTTGTCGTGGAAAAGGACATCCACGCAGAGGGCGAGCAGGTCTTTGCAGTCCTCCTGCGAAGCGATGAGCGAACGCACAGTGAGCTTCAGCTTGTTCAGTACGTTCTCGTCTACAATGCCATTGCTGTCAACCAATCCGCTGAACAGCTGGTATTTCTCTATTGTGAGCAGGTGCGCATCGCTAATCTCCATGCTGCGTGTGCCGCTCTTGTTGGTTGTGATGGTATACATATGTTGTTTCTTTTGGTTGACATTGGACAACTGACTACGGACGAAAGTCTGCCTTTGGGTGTTACTTGTCTTATTGTCCGTTGTCTGTTTATAGTTTCTTCATGTAGGCACGGCGGCGTTTGTGATTCTCGCGTTCGAAGTAATCCCACTGAGCCTGCATCTTGGCATTGGTTTCCAACTCGGGATTACTCTCTGAATATTTGAATCCCAATTGGTTATGTGTAGGGATTACATCAGCAAAGATCAGTGCCACAGCCCCCTTTCCTTGGTACTCGGGCTTCACTGCCACGAGGAGCATCTCGGTGGTCTGCGTATCGTTCCACTTGAGTGCCTTGACGAGATGCCACCAGCCGAAGGGGAACATGAATCCCTGTGCCTTCTGGAAAGCCTTGGCCAGCGAGGGCAACAACACACCGAAGCCTATCAAGTTGTCATCCTTATCGACAATGATGGGCACCAATCGCAGATCAAGCAATGGCAGGTAGGAGGCGATGTACTGCTGTATCTGCTTGGGCGACAAGGCCGAGTAGCCATAGAGGTGGGCATATGCCTCGTTGAGCAGTTCGAAGATAGCTACGCCGCGTTCCTGAGCTAGCTTGCGATGTGAAGTATACTTCAGTACCTTCAGTCCATACTTCTCTTGCACGATGCGTGTGATTCGGGCATGCTTCTCGGGGAGCTGCTCGGGTGCCGTGAGCAGATACTCTTGCCAGTCGGCATCCTTCTCGTATCCCATACGCTCCATGTGTTGTGGGTAGTAGGGGTAGTTGTATATGGTAGCCATGGTTCCTATGCGGTCGAACCCCTCGATGAGCATGCCCTCGGGGTCAAAGTCGGTAAATCCCAATGGGCCATTCACCTCCTCCATACCACGTTCCTTGCCCCACTGCTCCACAGTTGCAAAGAGTGCGTCTACGACCTCAGCATCGTCGATGAAGTCGACCCACCCAAAGCGTACAATCTTCTTCTCCCACCGTGCATTGGCCTTGTGGTTGATGATGGCCACGATACGTCCTACCACCTTGTCTTCCCTGAGGGCAAGGAAGGGTTGTGCTTCGCAAAACTCGAACGCAGCGTTCTTCTTGGGGTCCAGCGTGTCGCGCACATCTGTGTATAGGTCGGGCACGGCATAGGGTGAGTCCTTGTACAGTTCATAATTGAAGCAAATAAACTGCCTCATCTCTTTCTTCGTCGTTACAGGTTTGATGGTTACTGACATGGCCTACCGTCGTTTAATTTATCCATTACAAAAATATCGTGTAAAGTTAACAACTTTTCATGATAAAATACACAAAAGCGCCGAATTATTCTCTTTTTGGCAAAAGAGTATAAAAAAGAATCACGCACTGAGCAGATGATGCTCGCGCGTGATACCTTTATATATAGATACCTTTTATACCTTATGCGTCGATGTTGGCGTAGGTGGCGTTCTTCTCGATGAACTCGCGACGCGGACCTACATCCTCACCCATGAGCATAGAGAATACGTAGTCTGCTGCGGCGGCATTCTCGATGGTCACCTGCTTGAGGAGACGTGTCTCGGGGTTCATGGTGGTCTCCCACAGCTGCTCGGGGTTCATCTCACCAAGACCCTTATAGCGTTGGATGGTAATACCGCTCTCGCTGCCGTTACCAAACTCGGCGATGAAGCGGTCCTTATCGGCGTCGTCATAGCAGTAGCGCTTGTTCTTACCCTTGCTGCAGAGGTAGAGGGGCGGTGTAGCGATAAAGAGGTGTCCGTTCTCGATGAGTTCGGGCATGTAGCGGTAGAAGAGGGTCATCAGAAGGGTGTCGATGTGCGAACCATCGACGTCGGCATCGGTCATGATGATGGTCTTGTAGTAACGCAACTTCTCATAGTTGGCCTCCTTGCTGTCCTCGGGGTTGAGACCGAAGCGTACGCCGAGTGCCTGGATGATATTGTTCACCTCCTCGTGTTCGAAGGCCTTGTGCCACATCACGCGCTCCACGTTGAAAATCTTACCGCGGATGGGGAGGATAGCCTGTGTCAAGCGTGAGCGACCCTGCTTGGCTGAGCCACCGGCCGAGTCTCCCTCGACGATGAAGAGCTCGCAGTTCATGGGGTCCTTGTCTGAGCAGTCGGCCAGCTTACCGGGCAGTCCGCCACCACTCATGGGGTTCTTACGCTGCACGCTCTCGCGTGCCTTGCGGGCAGCGATACGGGCCTGGGCGGCCAGCACCACCTTGTCTACGATCATCTTCGCCTCCTTGGGGTGCTCCTCAAGGTAGTTGGTCAAGGTCTCGGCCACGGCCTGCTGTACGGCACCTGCCACCTCGGAGTTACCGAGCTTGGTCTTGGTCTGTCCCTCAAACTGAGGCTCAGCCACCTTGATAGAGATAACGGCAGTCAAGCCCTCACGGAAGTCCTCACCGGCGATCTCCACCTTGGCCTTCTCCAGCGCCTTGGTGTCCTCAGCATACTTTTTGAGCGTACGGGTCAGCGCGGTGCGGAAACCTGCAAGGTGTGTACCACCCTCGATGGTGTTGATGTTATTAACGTAAGAGTGAATATTCTCAGAGTACGAAGTGTTGTACATGATAGCTACCTCGATGGGCACACCCTGCTTCTCGGTATTGAGGTAGATGATGTCGTTGAAGAGGTGCTCGCGTGATGAGTCCACGAAGCGAACAAACTCTCTCAATCCCTCCTCCGAGTGGAAGGTCTCGGTGCGCGCGTTGCCCTCCTCGTCCTTCTCGCGGAGGTCGGTGAGCGTGATGGTGATACCGGCATTGAGGAATGCCAACTCGCGCATACGGTTGGCGAGGATGTCGTAGCTATACTCGTGTGCGGTGAAGATGCTACGGTCGGGCCAGAACTGCTGGCGTGTACCAGTACGATCGGCATCGCCCACGGTCTTTACCGCGTAGAGGGGCTTACCGCAAGCGTACTCCTGCTGATACACCTTGCCGCCACGGAATACCTGCGTCTTCATGTGGGTAGAGAGTGCGTTTACGCACGATACACCTACACCATGCAGACCACCTGACACCTTGTATGAGCCCTTATCGAACTTACCACCCGCGTGAAGCACAGTCATTACCACCTCGAGAGCCGAGCGCTGCTCCTTCTCGTGCCAGTCGACGGGGATACCACGACCATTGTCCTGCACGGTGATTGAGTTATCTTCGTTGATGAATACTTCGATGTGGCTGCAATAGCCTGCGAGGGCTTCGTCGATAGAGTTGTCCACAACCTCATAGACAAGGTGGTGCAGACCCTTGGCGCTAATGTCGCCGATGTACATTGCAGGGCGCTTACGTACGGCCTCAAGACCTTCGAGGACCTGAATGTTTTCCGCCGAGTAGTTGCTCGCTGCGCTTGCTTTGATTTCTTCGTTTATTTCCATGTTTTAATATAGTGTTTCTTGCCTTTTGGTGTGCCCTCTCTACGAGAGGGCCTAAAACTGAACAAAATTAGTGCAAATCGAACGAAATACCAAATTTCAACGAGCGAATGTAAAGAAAGTGTTTAAAATTTCTCTACTGAACGAGGCAGAAATTCAACAAAGTTAAATTTATTTGGGCATTTCTGAGATGCAACCTAATTCAAGCATAGATTAAAGGTTGCGCAAACCGAGCGAAAATGCAAATTTATTTGAGTATTTCACCGGTTTATTGCTACCTTTGCGACAATGAAAAGAAACATCCATATCTTCATGTCCGCCTTGGCCTTGCTGCTTTTGGGTATATCTTCCATGATGGCACGCCCCATCACCGAGGACAAGGCGCGCACGATAGCGACAAAGTTTTACTACATAAAGGTGATGGGCGACGACATCGCCAAGGTCAAATCACTCCAGGCGCTTGACCTCGTGTATAGTTCGCTCCATACCAAAGCCGAGCATTACACTGCCCCCGAATACTATATCTTCGCTCCATCCAATGGCAAGGGCTTTGTCATCGTGGCGGGTGAGGACCGTGTGACGCAACTCATCGTGGGCTATTCGTTGGATGGCGACATCAGTCTGCCTCTATCGAGTAGTTTGCAGGGCTACCTCAATTGCTATGCCGGATACATTGATGCCCTGCGCAAGGGAAGCACTACAGCCAAGCCATACCGTAAGACTGATTCTATAGCACCCCTGCTCACTACCACATGGGGGCAGGGCACACCCTACAACTACTACTGCCCCACGCTGAACGGGCGTAAACTCATCACCGGATGTGTGACCACTGCCGCGGCACAGATTATGAGGTATTACGAATGGCCCGTGCAAGGTACTGGAGAATGTGTGGCCGAGGTACACAATCTCGACACCATCTACACGGAGGTCACTCTAGGTGAAACCTATCGCTGGGACAAGATGAAAGACCGCTACAGCCGTTCGTCAAAAATGAAGACCAACGATGTGGCGCGCCTCATGCGTGATGTGGGCCATGCGGTAGGCGTACGATACACTCCCGTACTCACGAGTGCCCACTCGGCGAACGTGCCGAAGGCTTTGACCGAACATTTTCATTACTCTCCCGCGATGCGGCAGGTGCATCGCTCGCACTACACCGATGAGGAGTGGAATAATCTGTTGGTTGCCGAACTTATGGCTCGCCGTCCCGTCTACTACAGCACTCGCTCCACGCGCTTCAATGGACACGCCTTCGTGTTGTGTGGTATGGACGAGCAGGGACGCTACTATGTCAACTGGGGATGGGATGGCCACTGCGACGGCTACTTCGACTTCGATGCTGTAACTGCCGATGGAGCCCCCTATAACTACGTGCAAAGCGCCATCGTGAACATCATTCCCAACCGATAGCATGCGGGCACACCACAAAGGATGTCCCCCGACTCTCGACGCTGCGCCATGAAGAGAAATCAGTACTGTCTGATTAATGGAATTATTCTTTATCTCCGTTACTTGCACAAAACCTTCTCTACTTCCACCTTACCGTCGGCGTGGATGGTACGACGGATATAGATGCCGCCTAGGACGGGTGATTCAGTATGGAGGCCGCTGAGCGTGTAGAATTCTACATGTATTGGGGTGGAGTCCGTGTGGCTGATGCCTTGGCCGTTCCCTTTGTAGGGTATCAGTTCGAAGGGGTAGTCTACAGGGCTCTCTGCACCTGCATAGTCGATGACCCCATTATCGGCTACCGTCCAGCATATCTTACCCGATGTGCCCGTGTTCTGAATGGAGAGGTAGCTCGTCCCTACGGCTCCTTTGAAGCGGAAGGAACGGGTTGTTCGGCTCTTCATCACTCCCTCCTTGTTTAGTTGCAAGCTGTCCTTTAGGTTGATAAAGCTATATCGTCCGCTCTGATGCTCCAGGAGCCATACTTGGCTAAGGTCTGCCTCCTCGATGCTCGACTCAGCTGTGAGGGGGGCGAGTGTAGCCATCGCCTCCTTTTCGCCTGGCGAGGTGAGATAGGTGTCGGTGTAGCGATGGCGGATAAGATAGTTTCCATTGTCGTAGGTGCGGTAGGCCGACTTGCCCTCGCTGACATATACGCGGTACAGATAGGTCGTAGTCTCTCCCGCATATGTGTATCTTACGGTGTATTCTCCCGATGTGGTGACGGCTCCGAGTGGCAATGTGGATGCTGTGCTTCCATCGCTCCACTCCCATTTGCCACGGCTCAGGGCGTCGGGGACAAACATGCCCAGCACGACATCGTCACCAGAGTTAACGACGAGCGTCTGCAGGTCTCTGATGACCTCTCCGTTGATGGTCACCTCAGGACACATGCGGCGCACCTTGATGGTGAAGGTCTGCGAACTTTTGCCCCCTCCCTGGTTGGTGAAGGTGGCGATGACGGTGGTGTCATCCTTGATGTTGGTAAGGGTTATCGACGAACCGCTCTTCCCATTGCTCCAGGCATAGGTTCCCCAGCCACCCGCGTCGCTCACCGAGAGGGTGACGCTGCTCCCGTAAAACACGGTGGCCTCGGCAATGCCGGCATGGGTGGTGTCGCCAATTTTGATAGAAGGAGTCAGCGTAGTGGGTTCACAGTCACCCGATACGGCAAGCGAGAAGCAGAGGTGACTTTCTATTCCATGTGTGTTGGTGTAGGTGACGCGATACATGTAGCTGCGGTCGGTAGTCACGGTGATGTTGCGTGTGGTCTCTCCCGTATTCCAAAGCCATTGTCCGCTGTCCTCCTCGTCCTCGGGTAACTGGGGCATTAGGACTACGGTCTGCCCTTTGGAGAGTGCGGTCTTGTTGTTGATGGTAAAGGTGTTGATGAGTCCGCCTAGCTCATTGTGTGCAATGGTGCTACCGTCGATATTGCCCAAGGCCTTCTCTACGGCAATGCTGGGGACGATACCAGTGAAGGTGCCGCTATATTCCATCTTCGGAGTCAGTTCGGTGGGTCTCTTGTCCGCTGTGGCCATGCCGTCGTAGGTGTTCATCAAGACAGAGTAGCCCAGGTGGTCGTAGCCGCCGCTGGTAGAACCCTGTCCTCCTTCGTCGATGCCCATCTCATTGTAGGCAATCTTGGCATAGGGCATCGACACACCCTTGACGCCTTCATAGATGCCGATGACGGTTCCCCAGTAGGGACGCATCTGCGCTCCGAGAGCAGGCCCCGTCATGAGCCAGGCACGGCTGTCAGAGTAGTAGTATCCACTGGAACCATAGTGGTAGTTGACCCACGGGAGGTTCTCTACGCTTTGCGTCTGTGCAGCCACATACTCAATGCCTGCGGCAAGGCGATGATCCATATAGGCAAAGAGGTCGTCACCCTGGTTCCAGCCCACCTTGGCTATGTCGATGGCAAGGCCGAGCGCCATGGCCGAATGGCCTATGTCGCGTCCGCTCTCCTGCATCTGTCCTATGTGTCCGTAAGCCCCCGTCTCGAGGTCGCTCTCTGCGGTCGTCACCACGAGGTTGCCCAGAAACTCGGTGAGACCGTCGTTCTTGATGGGATTCTCGGTGCGTGGATGGGTGTAGGTCCCCACCTGGTCATACTTGAAGTACGACATACCTTGGTTGTAGATGTATACATCATCACACAGCACGCCTATGCTCACCAAGGCCAGCACATTGCAAAGTCCCCAGTTGCTCCAGTAATGCCCCGGTGCTTGCCACCACTTGCCGCTGTTCTCCCATGTGCCGTTGCGCCCACGGAGGAAGCCGATGCACGAGGGGTACCACACGTCGAGCATCCAGCGCTTGAACTGCGCGAAATCCTCGGCCTTCCATCCCTCGTAGTCGCGCATGAGCTCTGCTGCTTGAGCAAACTGATAGCCATAGAGTCCGGCCGCAAGCGCATAGTTGCTGTCGCCACCGATGGCTTTTGTGGTGCGTGCCCATTGGTTGAGCACGTTAACGGCATGGCGGGCATTCGCCTCGCTCCCATCGATTTTCCACCTCAACGCATTCTGGTAGGCGATGGTGGCACCGCGTGCCGCGTTGATGTAGTTCTCTCCCACACCGCCACCGCGTACGATGGTCTCTATCGGATAGGTAGCTGCCGAAGACTGGGCATAGGCCGCACTCTTTAGCTTGTTGTAGGCCGCGACAACCTTCTCGTTGCCTTCGGATAGCTGTTGGCGTATGCGGACGAAGTCGGCCTCCGTATGCAGCCCGCCAGGGTGGCGGAAGCCACGGTCCGTGTCGTATTCTTCATCTGCCCACGATACGATAGGCATTATCATAAGGCCCAAGCATAAGAGGCTCTTGCTTAAGAAGTTTTTCATATCGGTATTCTTTATGTTGTCAATCAATGTAGCAAAAGTAGTGATTCCCTCTCGGCAATCCAAATGAATGGCCGTTTATTCCCCGCTATCCGATAGCTGTTTATCTTTTGAATATGACATTCTCGACATGGTTCCCCACATAGATAGGGACAAAATCAGAGGTTTTATACCACTTCGGCTTTCCGGGCATATCATCGTGGATGGGGCGCCCGTTGATCTTGAGACCCTCGAAAAGGATGTTCTTCACCTTGCGTTGCTCGTTGTAGCCGTTGATGATGGACATGTAGGGTTGCTCGCCATAGTATCGGATGTTACGGAAGGTAACGTTCTCGACACCTCGACCAGGAGCCGTGCAGTACTTGTCGTTGTGGCTCACTCTCACCTGGAGCAGCGAACCTTGGTGTATGTTCTCAATGCGTATGTTGTCGAAGAGTACGTCTTTGATGTAGTTGTTGTCTCCGCAGTTGATGGCCATGCAACCTTGGTAATCGACCTGAGGTTCGCTTTGGCAGATGATGTCGATGTTCTCATACACGAGTCCCACGATGCTGTCGGGCTGCTCGGAGTTGCCGTGTATGCCGATGAAGATGGGGTGTGCCACATCGGCCCAGAGGGTGGAGTTGCTCATGCGCACATTGTGCACCGAACCCTCGAACCCCTTGCGGGTGGCATAAGCGGTGGTGCAGTCGTCCGAGGTACGACAGAACACCCGGTCGTAGGTCACATTGGACGAAGCAAAAACGTTGAGCCCATCTCCCCATGAGGGGTGTGAGATGCAGCGCACATCGTGCATCTCGACGTACTCGCTACCGCCCACAGGGCAGGTGTTGAGGATAAGACCGTCGATGCTCACGTTTCGGCTGCGGTGTATGTGGCAGCCCTCATATCCATTTGCCGGACGCGCTACGCCACGCCCCACGATGCTCACGTTCTCGGCATCTTCGATGGCAAACGTACTGGTGAAGTAGCTACCTCCGTGCAGGTAGATGGTGGTGTTTGAGGGTACCTGTATGGTGTCTTTCTCATTGTAGAATCCTGGGACATAGCTGACGAACTTCCGTCCCTGCTGATGTGCCTCAGCTCTGGCTTCGGCCTCCGTCATGGGAGGTCGTGAAGTGAAGAGCAGCAGGTTGTCGGTGATGTTGCCGTCAAACTCCACGCTCACGTTCTCGGGTTGGAAGAGGATGAACTGTATGGTCGAGTCGTTCAGCACGTTGGCGATGGTGCCACGGTAGTCGGGGCGTATGCGGGCACTGCTGAACTTCTTGTTCTTGCATACGACGCGCACGAAGACATCTCCCGTAAAGTCAAAGAAGGCATAGGAGATTTGTGTCACGCGGTGCTTGTTGTTGCCGATGGGTGCATTCACCTTGGCCATATAGGTGTCGATGTGTGTCCACTCCTCCGTGCCTCGTGGACGTACGTAGACATCGTAGTCATCCTTGAGCGGAGCACCTTGAGGAGCAGGGTAGGTATATAAGGTGTGCAACTTGGACTCCTCTTTCACTCCTGGCACCTGGAGCGTGCGGCTCTTGCCCTTTCGCTCGGCCCTGTCCTGCAGTTCGAGCACACGTTGGGTGTAGGGCATCTTGAGGCCTTTGCGCTTCACATAGTGGTTGTAGGGCAGTTCATAGATGTCCCATACCTTGCCACGCCCCATAGAGCCAGGTGTGGTCCAGTCGTTGTAGAGTCCCGTGCAGTCGGTCCACGTCTCGAAGGGCACCTCATGACCGAGGTTGTAGCGTGCGGCATACTCGAATCCCTTCATCAAGCGGTCGTCCAGCGCTCCCCATAGGTCGTTCCCTTGCTGCCAAGCCATCTCGCAGGTCTGCGCCAATGCCTCAAGGCCCAGTTGCACGTGCCCTTGGTCGCGCCCCGTCTCCTGACACTGTCCCGTCTCACCTACATACTTGGGCAGCGAACCATTATCATTGGCATAGAGGAAATAGTCGATGGATGCACGGTATAGGATGCTGTCCTCCAGGAAGATTCCGCAAGCCATACGGCATCGATTAACGATGGCACCCCAGTTGCCATTGGCATAGGGGCTGTCGGCTTCAAACTGGTCTATCGTAGGTAATACGGCACGGCGCACCATGGCTGCCCACTCAGGTGTAGCATGATGCTTCATCAAGGTCATCGCCCGTAGCAGATCATAGGCCTGTATGGTGCATAGCGGAGCGTCGTGTCCGTCGAACCGCTGCAACGTCTTGGCATAGGCATTGATGATAGTTACCGACGCCACTTCGTCCCCTGCGACGGCAAGGTCATAGGCCGCACGCATGTCGCGCTCGCTGCCACCCTTGGTGTGGCGATACTCGCCATCACGTGCCACGACCTCGTAAGGTCCGCATAGATTATACTCTTGTGCATAGGTGGCAAAGCTTGATGCCAGTGTAAAGAAAATAAAGAGAACCTTCTTCATCCTATGTTTCATGATTAGTACCGTTTTGTTTAGCAAAAGTAAGGACTCTCTCCCGTTATACCAAGCAGATGGCAACTTTTGTTCACTTCATCGTCCATTCATTCGCCCCTGACAATTAACTTGCGCACTCCCCGATGAAGTAAAAAATAGTTGATATAAATATGCCATATATATTATACCCACTCGGAGCGGACAGAGCAAAGTAACTGTCAGTGTCAGTTGTCAGGGGGGCGAGCGCGATTGTGGCGCACGCGCATTATGCGCGTATCCCGTCGTCAAGGAGTTAGGAGTTGGAGTGTAGAGTGTAGTGTCATCCCGAGCGTAGAGAGTGATCTCGCAGAGTCTCAAGCAACATTTTTCTTCAAAGTTCTAGCGCGGGATCTCTCACGATGTTGACTTCAGCCCCTGCGGGCGTCGAACTTCGTATCGAGATGACAGAGGCGCGGATGTTTAAGTTTTAGAGGGCGATTTGGTTGGGAGTTAGGAGTCTTTTCGGAGGTGCGGCAGCGATTTTTCGCAGGTGATCCGCCTACGCGGCGAACGTGCGAGAAACATTTATCGCACTATCAATAATCACTTTACAAGGAGAACTTTAGTGGCTACACCCTTTTGGTTCGGCGGCGCTCGCTGGGAGATTGCAAGTAACTTGCATCTCGCTCGCTCGAACTTTAGTGGCTTCGCACCTTTAGTTCGGCGGCGCCTCGGCAGTGAATAAGCGAGCTTTTCACTGCTCTCGGCTTGCACGAACTTTGCAGAACTTAGCAGTAAGTTGGAAGGGCAAAAAATAAATGTATTATCTTTGCATTGTCAATTGAAGACAAGGGGAGAGGCTGTTAGAGATGCTTCTTGAGTGTTTTTCTTATGAACATAAAAAAAGATTCATTTGAAGAGTAAATATATTAAATTTGCACATTGTACGAAATAATATCAAATCCTATGAAACGACACACACTTACAACATTCGTGGCACTACTGAGTTGCCTTTTTGCACAAGCTAACAAGCCCGACTACGGCTACCTGTTCTCCTATGTCAATGGACGTGGCATAGCCTTCGCCTATAGTTCGGACAGCACCCACTGGACCTCGATAGGACATGGGCGCACCTATGTAGACAGCGACTTCGGCACATGGGGAGCCGAGAAGAGGATGTTTTCTCCACACCTGGTGCGCGACGAAGCGGGCATGTGGCGCTGTGTGTGGTCGCCCAAGGCCGATAACGCACAGTTTGCCTACTGCGAGAGCCCCGACCTCATCCATTGGAAACCGCAAGACTACCCCTATGTGGAGGGCGGGAGTTGTGTGCGGCCGATGCTCGTTCAAGCCAAAGATGATGAAGGTTGGGTGGTCATCTATACCACACTTGACAGCGCAATCTACGCCTATGGCTCTACGGATTGCCGTAAATGGGATAAAATGAATGTCAGCATAAAGGAACGCCCTGCTGATGCAGCACCATGCCAAGGTATAGATTATAGAACCATAACACTCCATGGCAGGCAAGTGGACGGCCAGGTACACCGCGTGGAGTGGGAGCAGATAGACAAGCTCATCAAGCACGATGACTACTTGGTAAACCGCCAGCGCAAACTTGATGAGCACATGGGGCAGGACCCCGTACGCTTTGCCGACCTCAAGCCCCTGCAAGCCCACCTTACCATACGAGGGAAAGAGCGCAAGGCGATTAGCGACAAGCTCATCGGCATCTTCTTCGAGGATATCAGCTACGGAGCCGACGGAGGACTGTATGGGGAACTTATCCAGAATCGCGACTTCGAATATTCTAGTGCCGACCATGGTGGCTGGCACAGCCTCACGGCATGGCACCTCAAGGGCGAAGGTTCCGACATCGCCACCAACACCGAGCACCCCATACACCCCAACAACTGCCACTATGCCACACTGACCACCACGACCATAGGTGCCACTTTGGAGAACAATGGCTACGACGGCATCGCCCTCAAGGCTGGAGAACTCTACGACCTCAGCCTCATGGCACGCAACAACGCGGCCAAGAGTAGCAGGCTGCAGGTGGCCCTCGTGAACGAAGACAATGAGATATTGGCACAGAAGACCATCACCGTCAACCGCAACGAATGGAGCACGATGAAGGTAACCTTCAAAGCTGCTGAGGGAGCCGAAAAGGCACGCCTTGTCATCACCCCGATGACAACGGGCTGTGTGGATATCGACATGGTATCGCTCTTCCCCCGCAAGACTTTCAAGGGACGCAAGAATGGGCTCCGGGCCGATCTTGCCCAGGTGATTGCCGACATGAAGCCCAAGTTTGTACGCTTCCCCGGAGGCTGCGCTGCACATGGCAACGGCCTCGACAATATGTATCTGTGGAAACGCACCATAGGCAAGCTCGAGGAGCGCCAGCATATGCCAAACATCTGGAACTACCACCAAACCCTAGGCCTCGGCTACTATGAATACTTCCTCTTCTGCGAAGATATCGGAGCCGAGCCCCTTCCCGTGATACCCGCTGCCGTACCTTGCCAAAACTCATGGCGCGGCGGTCACGGCCAGCAGGGCGGTGTGCCTATGGAGGAGATGGAGACTTTCATACAGGACATACTCGACCTCATCGAATGGGCCAATGGCGATGCCAAGACCACCAAGTGGGGACGCGTACGTGCCGAGGCGGGACACCCCAAGCCTTTCAACCTCAAATACATCGGTATCGGCAACGAAGACCTCATCTCCGAGACCTTCACCGAACGCTTCAATATGATCTATGATGTCATCCGCGAACGACATCCCGAAATTACCATCTGCGGCACCGTAGGCCCCTTCTACGAAGGCTCCGACTATGAGTGGGGATGGAAGCTGGCCAAGGAGAAAGAAGTACCCATGGTCGATGAGCACTACTACGTCAGTCCTGGCTGGTACATCCACAACCAGGACTACTACGACCACTACGACCGTAACGCCTCGGCCGTATACCTTGGAGAATACGCCTGTCATCTCCATGGCCGCCACAACAACATCGAGACCGCCTTGTGCGAAGCCCTGCACCTCATCAACGTGGAGCGCAATGCCGACATCGTACACATGACTTCCTATGCCCCACTCCTCGCTCGCCATGGACACACCAACTGGAACCCAGACCTGATATACTTCAACTCTTCACGCATCGACCTCACCCCAGGATACTATACCCAAAAGATATTCGGCAACAATAGCGGCGACCAGTATGTCACAGGCCACATGAACGTAGAGAACCGCAGAGACGATGTACGCAAACGTATCGCCACCTCAACCGTCCTCGACAGCAAGACCGGCGACCTCATCATCAAGCTTGTCAACCTGCTCCCCGTATCTGTCACTACCGAAGTAGATGTAAACGATTGCGACATCCCCACCTCTACAGCCCTCTGCACCGTGCTCACAGGTAAGCCCACCGACCAGCGCGCCACACCGACGGAGACCCTCATCGAAGTAGCCTCCAAATTCGACTATACAATGCCTGCCTATTCATTCACCACCATCCGCATAAAGGCACCGCAGAAATAGTTACAGAACGATAATATCAAGCAAAAAGGAGAGGGTGAGCCGTTAACGACTCACCCTCTTCTTCTATCTGTAAGTGTCGTGTCAGAAAATCACCTTACTGCCATTCACAACATACACACCTTTGAGACCTTCGGTATCAATGATACGGCGACCATGCAAGTCATGAATGACCGTTGTCTGCCCGCCGTTGTCTGTGGTCTTTTCAATATCTGGCGTGCCACCAAAGTCGAAGCGCAGGCGA
This sequence comes from Bacteroidaceae bacterium, assembly GCA_045661085.1. Classification (GTDB taxonomy): domain Bacteria; phylum Bacteroidota; class Bacteroidia; order Bacteroidales; family Bacteroidaceae; genus UBA1189. Next base: position 488 of record JAZRFA010000086.1, on the reverse strand, counting down.
TTGCTCAGCTGGCCACCCTCGTCCTCGGTATTCGTCTCATCATCGAAGATACCGAGGTCGCTCGACTCAAGTGCCAAGTATGCTTTGTTGGCATTGTTGAGGAATCGCCCATCGGTGAGTTTAGGGCGATACATGCCCACAAGGTCATTCTTCTGAGCCAAAACATAATACTTGTACCCCGATTCTGCGGCAATGTAAGTATCTGTTGCCGTACCGCTCAATAGGTTACCGTCGACATTAGCAGGAGTATCCTCAGACTCCACGAAAGTATACGTTCCGGCCTTAGCTCTTACGATTACACCCGTCTCAGCAGGAAGTACGCCCGTCACTTGCGTCATCATCAGCCTGTCGTCCTCTACGCTGGTGGCGATGTATACCTTCACATCGTCAGGAATCTCCGCAGCATAGTCAAGATACATCGTGGCATAGCCTGCAGAAGATACCGTGAGAGTATATTCATTGGACAGGGGTTGGATATTGGTGAATTC
>JAZRFA010000085.1:0-11495 GCA_045661085.1 Bacteroidaceae bacterium | reverse complement strand
GTAGCATATAAATTTGCGGCTTTTCTCCGCACTTCGTTTGGAACTCCCTCCGCTCCACTACGTTCCGCTCGTCCCTCTATAAACAGAGGGACAGTTAGTTATACGTTTCCGTTAAGATGTTTTTATAATGCGTTTTCCCTGGTGGAAAAGTTCATATTTGGGGTGGCAGTGGCAGCGCTTCCATGTTGCTGCAAAGTAACCTGCCTTGCTTTTGAGTATGCCTCATGTGAAAAAAGAGTATACCCTTCAGAGAAATTGGGTATACCCTTTTGCAAAATTGGGTCTATCCAATAATTTTAACGGATAGACCCAATTCTATTGGAGATAATATAGCAGTTTCCCCATCCATTTATTTCTTTCGCGTTAGTGTCATGCTGAGCATAGCGAAGCATCTCGCAGACGTCTCATGCAAAGTCCCTGCGCGGGATCCTTCGCTTAGGCTCAGCATGACATTAACGCGGGAAACACATGAATGGGTAAACATCTATATTATTGCCTTCAAAAAACAAAAGGTGGCATTAGCCGTTGCCAATGCCACCCTAAAAATGAACTTTTTTCTCCTTGAGGGGGGGGATTGATTTAGTCGAGTCCCTCGATCTGTCCGTTCACGAGGTCGATGTGGAGTGCTGCGGGTTCCTTGGGGAGTCCAGGCATACGCATGATGTCGCCTGACACGACCACGAGCATCTCGGCACCGGCATTGATGACGATGTCCTGCACGTTGAATCCGAAGCCCTCGGGGGCACCATACTTCTTGGCATCGGTAGAGAAGGAGTACTGTGTCTTGGCAATACAGATGGGGAAGTGAGTATAGCCCAGCTCGGCAATCATGGCGAGCTTCTTCTTCGCTGCCGCGCTCAGGGTCACTGAGGCTGCTCCGTAGAGGTTCTTGGCCACCTTGCTGATTTTTTCCTCCACGCTGTCCTCATCGTTATAGGCAAATTTAAGCTCTGTAGAGGGATTCTTCTCGATAGTTTCCACTACGAGGCGGGCAAGGTCTACCGCGCCTTCACCGCCGAGGGCATAGGCGTTGTTGATTTCGCAGCCTACACCGAGCTCTGCACAGTGCTGGCGCACGTAGTTCATCTCCTCATCGGTGTCGCCATTGTACTTGTTGAATACGACTACTACGGTCTGCCCGAACGACTGGAGGTTCTTGAGGTGTTTGTCGAGGTTGACCATGCCAGCCTTGAGGGCTTCGAGGTTGGGCTCCGATACCTGGTCTTGTGCTACACCGCCATGCATCTTCAGTGCGCGTGAGGTAGCTACGAGCACGGTGAGCTTGGGATTGAGACCGGCCTTGCGGCACTTGATGTCGTAGAATTTCTCGGCTCCGAGGTCAGCACCAAAGCCTGCTTCGGTGATGACATAGTCGGCACAGGTCATGGCCAGCTTGGTGGCGAGTACCGAATTGCAGCCATGGGCGATATTGGCGAAGGGACCTCCGTGCACGAGGGCGGGAGTGTTCTCTGTGGTCTGTACGAGGTTGGGTGAGATAGCATCCTTGAGCAGCACGGTGATGGCACCGGCTACACCGAGGTCCTTCACGGTGAAGGGCTTGCCTTCGTAGGTGAATCCGAGGAGGATGTTCTCGATACGGCGGCGGAGGTCGGCCTCATCCTTTGCCAAGCAGAGGATGGCCATGATTTCCGATGCGGGGGTAATGTCGAATCCTGTCTCCTGAGCGAAACCGTTGGTCTTGGGGCCGAGGCCGGTGACTACGTAGCGCAAGGTGCGGTCGTTCACATCGAGCACGCGACGCCAAAGCACTTCCTTAAGGCCGATACCTTTGTCGCGGTTCTGGTACATATAGTTGTCGAGCAGGGCGGCAATCATGTTGTTGGCCGAAGTGATGGCGTGGAAGTCGCCCGTGAAGTGGAGGTTGATCTTCTCCATAGGCAACACCTGAGTGTAGCCACCTCCGGCAGCACCACCCTTCATGCCGAAGCAGGGACCGAGCGAAGGCTCGCGCAGAGCGACGATAGCCTTCTTGCCAATCTTGTTGAGGCCGAGGGTGAGACCGATGGATACGGTAGTCTTACCGATGCCGGCCTTGGTGGGGGTGATGGCAGTAACGAGAATGAGATTGCTCTTCTTCACCTTCTCGTCGTCGATGAGGTGCTCGTCTACCTTGGCCATATGACGGCCGTAAGGGATTACACTGTCGGCAGGGATGCCAGCTTCCTTCGCAATTTGCTCAATGTTCACCAACGGGGTGTTGCGAGCGATTTCGATGTCTGTCTTCATAGATTATATTGATAATATCTGTTTGTCACGTATATTCTACAAAGTTACTGCAAAGCGGGAAAAATGCCAAATTTATCGGTGCGTTTAGTAGATTTAGCAGTTTTTTGCAATTAAAAGAAAAGTTTTTTGTGTTTATTTCATAAGTTATCCGTAACTTTGCATTTCAAAACGTAATTGTGCTCAGTATATAATGAAGAAACTATTCGTGCTTCTACTTCCATTGTGTCTGCTGGCAAGCTGTACGCAGTATGCTAAGGTGCAGAAGTCAATGAACGTTGACTACAGGTATGAGTTGGCAAAGGTCTATTATATGGAAGAAAAGTACGATCAGGCAAGTATGTTGCTCGAGAGTGTGTTGGCCTTTACGAAGGGTACCGTTTTTGCTGAGGAATCGCTTTTTATGTTGGCGATGTGCTACTTTCAGATGGGTGACTATGTGACCGCTTCGCACTACTTTACAACTTATGTCAATACTTATCCGCGTGGCATATATACAGAAACTGCTCGTTTTATGTCGGTGAGGGCTTTGTATCTTGATACACCTGACCCACGTCTTGATCAGACGAGTACCATCAAGGCCATCGGAGAACTGCAAGTGTTTTCGGAGTATTATCCCTACTCGAAGTATGGTGAAAAGGCCAGCGAGATGCTTTATGAACTGCACGACCGCTTGGTGGAGAAGGAGTATCGTGCGGCACAGCTCTACTATGACCTGGGCAACTATATGGGCAACAACTATCAGGCTTGCATCATCACGGCGCAGAATGCTTTGAACGACTATCCTTACACAAAGCTTCGTGAGGAACTCTCGATGCTCGTGCTTCGTGCGCGTTATGGTATGGCCAGAGAGAGTGTGGCGGAAAAGATGGTGGAGCGTTATCGTGATACGGTGGACGAGTATTATGCCTTCAAGAATGAGTTTCCTGAAAGTAAGTATATGAAGGAGGCTGATAAAATATTCCGCGAGGCACAAAAGATATTGAAGAATAAGTAATATAAATACAATAAAGAACTATGGACTACAAGAAAAGCAATGCTCCTACCAACACGGTGACCCGTGATATGCAGGACTTCAGAGACAAAACTGGTAACGTGTACGAATCAATCGCTATCATGGGCAAGCGTGCCAACCAGATTGCTGTGGAGATTAAGGATGAACTGAAGAAGAAGCTTGATGAGTTCAGCTCATCACAGGATAATTTGGAAGAGGTGTTCGAAAACCGTGAGCAGATTGAAATTTCTCGTTTCTACGAGCGTCTTCCCAAGCCTACCCTTATTGCAGCGCAAGAGTTCTCTGAGGATCAGGTGTATTATCGCAATCCGTTGAAGGAGAGCAAGTCGGAGGAACTCTAATAAAAGGCTATTGAATAGCTCAAACTCCATTGTAGTACCCTTCTGCGATGGTGTCATCCTAAACAAAGTGAAGGATCTCGCATTGCACTCCGCGGGATCCTTCGCGTACTTTCAGGAGGACGTATCTAAAGAAACTTTGTAATCATATAATGTTAAACTGATTATTATGAAATTTTATATTCATCATTTATATATGCTGTTGGCCATTGTGGCTCTCATCGTTTGTATGTGTGTGCCCTCGCTCATTACTTTCGTGTATCAGGATATGTCATCGGTTTCGATGAGTAACTTTGCATTGCGCAGCGTGTCTATGGCACAGCCTGGTGATAGCTCGTCGGCAGCTTCGTGTGCGCTGGGTATATTGCTCATTGTTTCGGCTTTGACTAGTGCGTTCACGATGTTCATTAGCCTATTCCAGAATTTCGCGTTGCAGAAGCGTTGTGCTATTTTCAATTGTTGCGTATTGGCGGGGTATTATGTCGTTGTGTTGGCCTTTGTCCTCATCCTGCGTGGGGATACACGTATGGTAGACCTCAACTGGCAGGTATGTCTTCCTTTGGTGTCGCTCATCCTTATGGTGATGAGTTTCGCTTCTATCCGTAACACTGAGGCCAAGATGCTGGCTCGTGCCAATAATTTCCGTCTACGCGACTAATCTTTCTTAATAGGAGACATATTTATGACATTCGGTGTATTCAACTTTCAGGAGTTTGTCAGTGCATTCATCATCCTCTTTGCGGTGATTGATGCGGTTGGGTCTACGCCCATTATCATTTCATTGCGTGAGAGCGGTAAGACGGTCAAGGCTATGAAGGCGACTTGGATGTCTACGCTCTTGCTCGTGGCCTTCTTCTATGTGGGTGATGTGATGTTGCAACTGTTTCATGTAGACATTGCTTCGTTTGCTGTGGCGGGTTCGTTCGTTATCTTCTTGATGGCTATTGAGATGCTCCTCGATGTGGAGATTTTCAAGTTTAAGGGGCCATCAAATGAGGCAACTCTCGTGCCACTCGTGTTTCCCCTGATTGCTGGTGCCGGCTCGTTCACGACGCTGCTCTCTTTGCGTGCCGAGTATGCTGACATAAATATCTTGCTTGCTTTGTTGGCCAATATGGGCTTCGTTTACTTCGTGTTGACGATGACTGATAAGGTGCAGTATTGGATGGGTAAGGGCGGTGTATATGTCGTGCGTAAGTTCTTTGGCGTTATCCTCATCGCTGTGGCCGTGCGCCTGTTTACCGACAATATTGCCGAACTGATTCTCGATATCAGTGCGAAAACAGCAAGGTAATTCTATAAAGTAAAAGTAATGAGGGCATATTTGATATGTCCTCATTACTTATTTATGTGATATGGGTTAGTTGTTTATTCTTCAAGGGTGCTCAGAACCTCGTAACGTCCACTGTCGGCTGCTACGATAAAGTAACCCTTAATCTCTGGATGGCGTTCGCAATAAGCCATGGCAGAGTCTACACCCAATACCATAAAAGCGGTGGCCAAAGCATCGGCACGCATGCAATTGTCGGCAATGACCGTAGCCGAAAGCAGTGAATGTTGTACGGGGTATCCCGTGCGTGGGTCTATAGTATGTGCATACTTCACTCCATCTTTATAATAGAAGTTGCGATAGTTTCCCGATGTGGCGACAGCGCAGTCGGTAAGGCGGAGCACAGTCTGTAGTTCTTGGTTCACGGAAAGTGAATCGTCTATGGGCTTGGTGATGCCAATACCCCAAGGATTGCCGTTCTTGTTATGTCCCTTGACTACCACTTCGCCGCCGATCTCTACCATATAGTTCTGGATACCACAGCTGTCGAGTAGTCGGGCTACACAGTCGCTACCATAACCTTTGGCAATGGCACTGAAGTCGAGCATAATGCGCCCGTCGGCCTTTTCTACCCGTTTGTTCTCTAACTTGACACGGGATAAGCCTACGAGTTCTTTTAGGCTGTCAATCGTTGTGTTGCTAACATCCATCCCTCGCTTGAAGCCGAATCCCCACGCATTGACCAAAGGGGCTACTGTGGGATCAAAGGCTCCATGACTCTCACTATATATATGTTCTGCAGTGCGGAAAACCTCAGTGAAGAGTGTATCCACCTCTATACTGACGTTATTGTTGATATGGGTAATGATGGACTGCCTGTTGAAGGGGGACAGCGAGTTGTCTACTGCTTGCATGGCGGCCACGATTTGGGGCTGTAGGTCGGCATTGTGTTCATACGTTACGGTATAGAGTGTACCGAATATCTTTCCTTGTTGGGTGCGATAGGTAGGTTTGTTCTGTCCTACAATGATAATCGTTCCTACGATAAGGAAGAGGAGGAAGGCGAGGTTGCCAGGTTTTTTCATAAATTTATCTTTATGTGGTGTTATAATTTGTCATCCTGAACGCAGTGGAGGATCTCACGGGAGTGTGTTGCGAGATCCTTCGCTGTGCTCAGGATGACAAATCAAATGTTTTCTTTAGTATGCAAACAAAGGATAATCTTTCATCTTCTCGTTGACACGAGCGCGAACGCTTGCGATTACCTCTTCATTCTCGACGTTAGAAAGAACGGTTTCGATCATCTCTGCGATCTCGCTCATGAGGTCCTCCTTGGCACCACGAGTAGTGATGGCGGGGGTGCCGAGGCGGATACCTGAGGTCTGGAATGCCGAGCGGCTGTCGAAGGGTACCATGTTTTTGTTTACGGTGATGTCGGCTGACACAAGAGCCTTTTCGGCAACCTTACCTGTGAGGTCGGGATACTTCTCACGGAGGTCAACGAGCATGCTATGGTTGTCGGTTCCGCCAGATACGATGGTGAAACCACGTGCGATGAGTGCTTCGGCCAAAGCCTTGGCATTCTTCTGAACTTGTGCTTGGTACTCCTTGTACTCGGGCTGCAATGCTTCGCCGAAAGCTACAGCCTTGGCCGCGATGACGTGTTCGAGCGGACCGCCTTGAATGCCGGGGAATACGGCTGAATCGAGTAGAGCAGACATCATCTTGATTTCGCCCTTTGGAGTGGTCTTGCCCCAAGGATTGGGGAAGTCCTTGCCCATCATAATGACACCACCACGAGGACCACGGAGGGTCTTATGGGTAGTAGAGGTCACGATGTGGGCATATTTTACAGGGTTGTCGAGCAGGCCTGCTGCGATGAGTCCTGCGGGGTGAGCCATGTCAATCATGAGGATGGCTCCTACCTTATCGGCAATCTCGCGCATGCGCTTGTAGTCCCATTCGCGTGAGTATGCTGAACCACCGCCCACGATAAGCTTGGGCTGCTCGCGAAGGGCTACCTCTTCCATCTGGTCGTAGTCCACGCGGCCTGTCTCCTTGTTGAGATTATACTCGCAGGGAGTGTAGAGAATACCAGATGTGTTGACGAGCGAGCCATGTGAGAGGTGTCCACCATGGGCGAGGTTAAGTCCCATGAACTTGTCGCCGGGGTTGAGGCAAGCAAGGAATACCGCAGCATTAGCCTGTGCTCCTGAGTGGGGCTGCACGTTGGCCCACTCGGCGCCAAAGAGCTCTTTCAAACGTTCGATGGCAAGCTGCTCACTCTTGTCTACCACTTCGCAACCACCATAGTAGCGACGGCCGGGATAACCCTCGGCATATTTGTTGGTCATGCACGACCCCATAGCCTGCATCACCTGGTCACTGACAAAGTTCTCAGAGGCGATAAGCTCAATGCCTTTGAGTTGTCTCTGATGTTCCTCTTCGATGAGGTTGAAAACTAATTCGTCTCTTTTCATATTACCTTAATTTAAATACCTTGTTTATAATGTGAGGGTACAAATGTATACAAAAAAGGTGAAAGGAGAAACGAAATAGAGAATAAAAAGCAGGCTCGGTAAAAAAATAATAAAAAGGTTGGTGGAGAGCAAATATATCTCTACCTTTGTAGAAGTGGAACTATATATGCGAATATATGAAAGGAATCGTGTTAGCTGGCGGTAGCGGCACTCGTTTATATCCCATCACCAAGGGCGTGAGCAAGCAGTTACTTCCTATATATGATAAGCCAATGGTGTATTATCCCATCTCAGTGCTAATGCTGGCGGGTATCCGGGACATTCTGATTATCTCTACTCCGCAGGACTTGCCGGGTTTCCAACGTTTGTTAGGTGATGGCTCAGATTATGGTGTGCATTTTGAGTATGCCGGGCAACCTAGTCCTGATGGACTCGCTCAAGCATTTATTATCGGTGAGAAGTTTGTTGGTGACGATAGTGTTTGTCTCGTTTTGGGCGATAATATCTTCCATGGCGCAGGCTTCAGCGCTATGCTCTGTGAGAGTGTTCGTGCAGCTGAAGAAGATGGTAAGGCTACCGTATTCGGCTATTGGGTAAGTGATCCCGAACGCTATGGCGTGGCAGAGTTTGACAAGGAGGGCAACTGCTTAAGTATCGAGGAGAAGCCCCTGCAACCCAAGAGTAACTATGCTGTAGTTGGTCTCTATTTCTATCCGAATAAGGTTGTTGAGGTAGCCAAGAATATCAAACCTTCGGCACGTGGCGAACTGGAGATAACAACGGTGAACCAGCGTTTCTTGGAAGATAAGGAACTGAAGGTTCAGACTCTCGGCCGTGGCTTCGCTTGGTTAGACACAGGAACTCATGATTCGCTCAGTGAGGCTTCTACCTTTGTTGAGGTCATCGAGAAACGCCAAGGATTGAAGGTCGCTTGCTTGGAGGGTATCGCTTATCGCAAGGGTTGGATTGATGAGGAACGTATGCGTGAACTGGCCCAGCCGATGATAAAAAACCAGTATGGACAGTACCTGCTGAAGGTAATTGATGAGTTAAAAAGATAATCAATAATGGAAGTTATAAAGACAGCCCTTGAGGGGGTGGTTATCATAGAACCTCGTGTGTTCAAGGATGCGCGAGGTTATTTCTTTGAGTCCTTTTCACAGCGTGAGTTTGATGAGAAGGTGCGTCCCATTCAGTTTGTTCAGGATAATGAGAGTATGTCTACCTATGGTGTGATGCGTGGCTTGCACTATCAGCGTATGCCTTACACGCAGAGCAAACTTGTACGTTGTGTTAAAGGTGCAGTATTGGATGTAGCGGTGGATATACGTAAGGGCTCACCGACATTTGGGCAACATGTGGCTGTAGAACTGACAGAAGATAATCATCGTCAGATTTTCATTCCTCGTGGCTTTGCTCACGGCTTTGCAGTGCTCAGTGAGGAGTCGATATTCCAATATAAATGTGATAACTTTTATCATCCCGAAGCCGATGCAGGCATTCAACTGATGGATGAGGAACTGGGTATCGATTGGCGTATACCTTTGGAGCGTGCTATCCTTAGTGAAAAGGATTTGAAGCATGCCAAGTTGTGTGATGCCGTTCTTGACTTTGATATAAATGACAAACTTTATTAAGTTTTATTGTGAATATTCTTGTTACTGGAGCCAATGGCCAGCTAGGCAATGAGATGCGTATAATCGCTGGGGATAGTAAAGATAACTATATTTTTACTGATGTCAATCAGGTAGAAGGCATAGAGACGACCTTTTTGGATATTACAGATCTCGAAGCGGTACGACATATGGTATCGAAGTGTCAGGTGGAGGCTATTGTCAATTGTGCAGCCTATACGAATGTAGATGCAGCCGAGACCAATGAGGCGTTGGCCGAGAAACTCAATGCTGAAGCCCCCGAGAACTTGGCTAAGGCGATGAAAGAGGTTGATGGATTACTCATTCAAATCTCAACGGATTATGTTTTTGGTAAAGAACCCTATAATGTACCTTGCAAGGAGGACCAGCAGGGGACTCCAACGGGAGTGTATGGAATGAGCAAGCTGCATGGCGAGCAACGCATTATGGCTGTTGGTTGTCATCATGTTATTATTCGTACGGCATGGCTCTATTCGGAGTTTGGTAAGAACTTCTGCAAGACCATGATGCATCTTACTGCAACAAAACCTCAGTTGAAGGTCGTTTTTGACCAGGTGGGCACACCGACCTACGCATTGGATTTAGCCAAGGCTATAGCTGTGGTGTTGGAATGTTTTGATGGGACACAGACGGGAATATACCATTATTCAAATGAAGGAGTGTGCTCTTGGTATGATTTTACCAAGATGATAGCCGAGTATAATGGTACGACCGAATGTGATGTACAGCCCTGTCATAGCAATGAGTTCCCGAATCCTGTAACAAGACCATCCTATTCCGTGCTTGATAAGACAAAAATAAAGGAGATTTTTGGAGTTTCTGTTCCCTATTGGACTGACTCTCTGAAACAATGTATTTGTAATTTGAAGAAATAATATAGCAATGGCAAAGAGAAATATCGTTATCACAGGCGGTGCGGGCTTCATCGGAAGTCATGTGGTGCGCCTTTTTGTGAATAAGTACCCTGAGTACAATATCATCAATTTGGACAAGTTGACCTATGCGGGTAATCTGGCGAACTTGAAGGATGTGGAGGATAAACCCAACTACAAGTTTGTTCGCATGGATATCTGCGACTTTGATGCCTTCTATAAGCTGATGCAGGGTGAGCAGGTCGATGGTATTATTCACCTTGCTGCCGAAAGTCATGTGGATCGTAGCATCAAGGATCCCTTCACTTTTGCTCGTACCAATGTGATGGGCACGTTGTCGCTCTTGCAGGCTGCAAAGCTTTATTGGGAATCGCTTCCCGAGAAGTACGAAGGCAAACGCTTCTACCACATTTCTACCGATGAGGTGTATGGCGCTTTGGAGCTCAGCCATCCCGAAGGCATAGAGCCTCCTTTTACCACTACGGCATCATCGGGCGAGCATCACTTGGCATATGGTGAGGACTTCTTCTACGAGACTACCAAGTATAATCCTCATTCTCCCTATTCAGCAAGTAAGGCTTCGAGTGATCATTTTGTACGTGCCTACCACGATACTTATGGTATGCCTACCATTGTAACCAATTGTTCGAACAATTATGGTCCTTATCAGTTCCCCGAAAAACTGATTCCACTCTTTATCAATAATATCCGTCAAGGAAAGCCGCTCCCAGTATATGGTAAGGGAGATAATGTGCGCGATTGGCTCTATGTGGAGGATCATGCAAGGGCAATTGATGTTATCTTCCATGAAGGCAAGACTAATGAAACTTACAATATCGGAGGTTTCAATGAGTGGAAGAATATAGACATCATCCATGTGATCATCAAGACTGTAGACCGTTTATTGGGTAATCCTGAAGGCGCGAGTGAAAGACTCATCACCTATGTTACCGATCGTGCCGGTCATGATCTTCGCTATGCCATTGATTCTACTAAATTGCAGAAAGAACTTGGTTGGGAGCCTTCATTGCAGTTTGAGGAGGGTATCGAGAAGACTGTTCGCTGGTATCTCGACCATCAGGATTGGATGGACCACATCACTAGCGGTGAGTACGAAAAATACTATGAAGAGATGTATTGCGGTCGATAGGCGCGAATTTATATATATTGAAATAAAAAGGAACAGCTCGACAGAAGTCGGGCTGTTCTTATATGTGTAGTCGGCAAGGTTTATCTCACGGGAATCTTGTCGATGCGTGCTTGGTGACGTCCACCTTCAAACTCGGTGTTGAAGAACTCCTCCATGATGGCACCTGCTGTAGCAGTGTCAATGAAGCGGCCAGGCATCACAAGTACGTTGGCATCATTGTGCTGACGGATGAGATGAGCAATCTCGGGTATCCAACAGAGTCCGGCACGTATGCCTTGGTGCTTGTTGAGTGTCATGGCAATGCCTTCGCCACTACCACAGATGGCAATACCGGGGTAGCATTCTCCATTCTCGATGGCTTCGGCTAAGGGGTGTGCATAGTCGGCATAGTCACAACTTGCAGTGCTGTCTGTGCCAAAGTCCTTATACTCCCAACCCTTGGCATCGAGCCATTGTTTTACATATTCTTTC
>JAZRFA010000084.1:0-12813 GCA_045661085.1 Bacteroidaceae bacterium | reverse complement strand
AGCGAAAAACAATACTTTGTTCAAGAAAGCTTGCTTGAATATTTCTTGGCCTTGGTGACGGTGGTGCTCTCGGCAATGTCTTCGGCAAGGTCGTCGAAGTCATAGGTACCGGTATTCACTGAGGTACCCTTGAAGAAATCCACGTCGGGGTTCTTGGGGTTGCGGCATTTGCAGACTTTGTAGGTAATTGACATAGTTCTTTGAATTTTGAGTTAATAAATTGAGTTGGTTGTTTTACTTCTACACTGCAAAGGTACTACACAGAATTTCGGCACCTCGACTTACTGCAAAGTTCTGCAAAGTTCTTTTACTTAGTTGGCTGATAATGAGAGAGAAGAAATATTTCTGCATTTCTGCGCTGCTGCACCTGCTACGCGCTCGTGCGTAGCCTCCCTCCCGACGCGGAGAAGCCCTGCACCGCACACTGCTGCACCTCCGAAACTCTTCCCCTTACCCTTAACTCGCTGGCCGAGGGGATACGCGCATAATGCGCGCGCGCCACGCGAAGAGGATAGTCAGTAGTCAGTAGTCAGTTACCCTGCGTTGTATGCTTGCCGAGTATGCCCTATATATAGGGGGCTTATTTAAGTATTATATATACTATGTATATCTAATACAAAAATAAGAGTTTTTACCATTCACTATTTTCTCGTATCGGGAGAGTGCGTATATTAATTGACTACTGACTACTGACTACCCTTGCACTGTCTTTTCCTGAAAAACAAATCTTCCGAAAAACTTGCATTTGTGTGGGGAATTTCGTACCTTCGTACAGATATTCGAATATGCCCCATGAGCACACAATGCATAGAACATAACCTGTTGATAACAAGCGAATTTACATTTGTAAATAGGGGGGGGGTAAAAACGCAGTTCTTACCCTTGCTCTGGCATTGACCTATAGCGGTCTTCAGTGTACACGCAGCATACTGGGTGCCGCCTGTTTTTTCTATGAATCAATAACACAACTAAAACCTTAAAAGACAGCAATTATGAAGTTAAAAGTATTGTTGGCTGGCCTTATGGTGCCAGTATTGGGTTTCGCACAGACGAAAGTCTATGACTTGCCCAACCCCGACAATGTGCCTGCACCTTGTCATCCTGTTCCGCACAAGCGTCAGATCTTGTGGAACGAGACCGAGTTTTACGCCTTCTTCCACTATGGTATGAACACCTTCACGGGTAAGGAGTGGGGATTTGGCGACGAAGATGAGACAATCTACAATCCCAAGGCCATGCCCGACCCCGAGCAGTGGGTCGTGTCGGTGAAGAAGGCGGGAATGCGCGGTGGTATTGCCGTAGTGAAGCATCACGACGGCTTCTGCCTGTGGCCTACAGAGACCACTACACACAGCATTGCAAACTCGGGCGGTGAGTTTGGCCCCGTGGCTAACATCCCTGAGTTGTTTGCCGCTGCCAGTGTCGAACACGAGATGAAGTATGGCTTCTATATCTCTCCGTGGGACCGCAACTCGGCGCTCTACGGCACCGACCGCTATGTGACCGAGGTATTCCTCGAGCAGTGCGAGGAGCTGGCCAAGTATGGCTCCGACCAGTTTGAGATGTGGTTCGACGGTGCCCGTGGTGGCGACGGTTACTATGGTGGCGAGGGCGGCAACCGCGACATCGACCCCGAAATCTACTACGACGTGCCCAACCTCCGTGCCCGCGTACACCGCATCGCCCCCAACTGTATCATGTGGGGTGTAGGTGGTGAGGCCCGCTGGATCGGTAACGAGTCAGGATATGCCGGCGAGAGCAACTGGGCCATGACCGACTACCTCTCCGAGACCGTAGTGCGCGAGGAGGGTGACATCAACGGTTGGTTCTGGAACCCCGGTGAGAGCGATGCCAAGGCTACCAGCGGAGGTTGGTTCTGGCATCAAGGCGAGTGGATCCACAGCGCCGAGCGCCTGTTCCAGATGTATCTCGAGACCGTAGGCCGCAACGCGACACTCATCCTTAACTGTCCGCCCGATCAGTATGGCGTACTCCCCGAGCACACGGTGAACCGCTTGGTCGAACTGGGACAGATGCTCCATACACGTATCGCAGTACCTGTGGAGGGACTCAGCAGTCCGGCTGCCGACCTTGCCAAGACGGCTGCCATCACCGTGGACGACACCCGCGATGGTGGCGTAGCTGGCAACTATGAGATTGCAAACCTCACCGACGGCAACAAGGAAACCTATTGGGGCACTAACGATGGCGACCTCGATGCCACTATCACCCTCACTTGGGACACTCCGCAGACCATCCGCTACCTCGTGATGCAGGAGCCCATCAAGCTGGGTCAGCGCATCAAGGACTTCAAGATTGAGTATAGCGCCGACGGCTCTACCTGGACTGAGCTCTGCCCCAATATGAAGACCGCTACCGTGGGCTACAAGCGCATCATCCCCCTCAACGGCAGCACCAGCAACAGCTACGGTGACGGGTACAGCGCCAAGCAGCTGCGCATCACTATCCTCGATAGCCGTGCTTGCCCCTTGCTCTCTAACTTGAATGTATATTAATGTAGGAACATCAACACTAACCATTAAAAGAACAGAAACTATATGAAAAAGAATATCATTCTTTCTGCTGCGTTGATGTTGTTCGCATTCATCGCACAGGCACAGACCACGATCACATTCGACAGCGCCGAACCTGATTACGAGGCTTTGCGCGTCTACGACTCTTGGGAGGAGAGCCCCTTCCGTGCCGCTGAACCCCTCATCGACTATGAGGCCGAGGTGGTGGACAACCCCGACAAGGAGATTGACGAGGTGCTGGGTGCTGCCCCCAACACTACCGACAAGGTGGTGAAGCTGCGCCGCAGCCGCTATGGCAGCAACACCTTTGGCTTGCGCGTCGACCTCAAGGAACCCATCCGCGCGACCAAGCAGCTGCAGTATATCCACATCATGGCTTATCTCGGTGAGAAGCCTGCCGCCAGCCGCATGATGGTCATCGGCCTCGGCAAGCGACTTGAGGAGAGCTGGAGCTGGCAGACAGGCGAGGACGAGCAGTTCTGGGCCACCACAACCACCGACATACAGCCTAAGGAGGGTTGGCAGGATGTCGTGGTGAGCTTCAAGGGATTCTCTGAGGCAGGCAGCGACAACAGCGGTATCGACATCCACTCGCTGGTCATCGTACCCGACGTACGCTCACCCCATGCCGATGCTGAGGACTGGTATGCCTACATCGACGAGATCGTTGTCGACAACAACCCCGACAAGCGCTTCTCTACCGACAAGTATGCCCTCTCATTTGAGAAGGATGCCAACCACACCCGTGGCGACCGCCGTCTCAATAGCGTAGGTCTCACCTCGGCAGGCGTCAGCTACTCATCGGCTGCCATCGCTGGCAAGGTGTATAGCGACAATGTAGCCAAGAGCGCCTTCTCGGCCAAGGCTGGTACCGAGGTACAGCCCACCTTCAACTACTCGGGTAACTGGATGAGCGGCTATGTCTATGTAGACTGGAACAACGACGGACGTTTCGACTACGCTGTAAACGACAACGGCACACCTGCCGAGGGTAGCGAAATCGTGAGCTACAATGCTGCACTGATAGGTGAGACCTGGTACAAGAGCGACGGTACCACCCGTGGCGATGGTAACGGCATCGGTCAAGGTGTACCTAAGTTTACCGTGCCCGCTGGCACAGAGCCCGGCTTCTACCGCATGCGCTACAAGGTCGACTGGAACAACCTCAACCCCGCAGGTGGCAACACCCTCATATCAGATGGCGGAAACATTGCCGATGTGGTGCTCGATGTACATGGCGACAAGGTGGCCGTGACCGCATCGCAGCTCAATGGCGACATCGAGTTGGCTGCTGGTGGAGCATTGCTCAGCCATGAGACCGACTACGGACAGCCCTTGAAGGTGTTTGTCAAGCCCGCACCAGGATTTGTGCAATATGGTTTCGCCCTTCGCTATGGATACAACGTGAATGCTGCCCAGCAGCTCGACGACAACGGCAACCCCAACTGGATAGAGGTCAACGTGCCCTACACTGCCATTGCAGCTGACGGCACCTATGACATCCCTGCCGAGTATATGCGCGGTAGCCAAGTGAGCATCAAGGGCGACATGCAGCAAGAGCAGCTCTACACCGTGGAGGTAGTAGGCCTCGAAGGTCAGGGCGGTGTGGTATATGCCAACATCGAGACTACCGATGGCGGCACCGTACGCGCTACCCAGTTCTTCTCTGCCGAGCAGGTGCAGCCCATCGCGGTAGAAGACTATGACGGCACCATCAGCCTCGACGGCCGCATCATCACCGTGACCTATGTTAGAAGCGCCCTTCCCTGTCAGCAGGTAAGCTCGCTCACCGAGCTGAAGAACTATAAGCTCTATCAGATCAAGAACAAGAACGGACAGGGCTACTTGGCCTACAATAGCACCATCACCGATGAGTATGTCGGTGTGCGTGGCGTGACCAACTTCGCCAATGGCAATCCTAGCAACGAGGCCGTGAAGGCCAAGTATCAGGAGGAGGTAAGCCCTTTCGACGAGACCACCGTGTGGCAAATCATCGAGGAGGAGGGCAAGTACTACCTCTATCAGCCCGAGCGCAAGGCCTATGTCACCCGCAACGGCAGAGACTATAAGTTCACCACGACAAAGACCGCCCTTGACGGCATCCGCGCCAATAGCGGTGACCACGCAGGTACCTTCAGCTTCCACGCTGGAGGTGGCTACAGCGAGAGCTCTATATATTACGCCTGTATCACAAACAACGAGAACCAGATGGCCTTGCGCAACTGGACTTGGGAGGCCACAGGATCGGTGATGCATATCATCGAGAACCCTAACGTCTATAGCCTCGACTATACAGTGGAGATTACTGGCCACCCCGATGGTGCCATCATCTACGATGGTGCTGAGCATGCCAATGGCGACACCATCGCTGCCACCGAGTTCTACACCGCAGCTGATGTGGAGGTAAAGGTATTGCCTAGAACGACCTACGAGACGACCTTCGACAAGGAGAACCAAAAGATTACCGTGGCCTACACTAGAGAGGAACTTCCCTGCCAACAGGTGACTTCACTCGCGGAACTGAAGAACTACAAGCTCTATCAGATCAAATCGAATAATAACGAAGGTTACCTTGCCTGGAATACCGCAATCAACGATACCTATCTGAGCATTCGCGGAGTCACTAATTTTGGTAGTGGTGAACCTGCCGCAGACATTCGTGCACAGTATGCCGAGGAGGTAAGTTCCTTCGATGTGAACACCGTATGGCAGATCATCCAGGAGGGAGACAAGTACTACCTCTATCATCCGGCAAGAAAGGCCTATGTTACTCGCAGTGGCAGAGACTACCAGTTCACCGATACCAAGACCGCCCTTGATGCCATCCGCGTCAATGGCGATGGCACCTTCAGCTTCCACGCTGGTGGTAGCTATAGCGACGGCTCCACCAATTTTGCTTGCATCGTGACCAATTCGACTCCAATGGCTGTGCGCAACTGGACCTGGAACGACCATGGCTCGGTGATGCAGATTATCGAGAACCCCAACGTCTATCTCCTCGACTATGCCGTAGAGGTACTCGGCGCTGAGGAGGGTGGTGTCATCTTCGAGGGAACCGAATATGCCGATGGCAAGACCCTCACCGCCACTGAGTTTGTGCAGGGAGCGGACTTCACTGCTATCGAGGTCGATGGCAAGGTGGCCATCGTCAACGTGGAGTCATCGACCATCTATGTCAGCTACATCGATGCCGCTACCCAGTTCTACACCATCAAGAATGGTAAGGGAGGTTATGTAAGCCTCAATGCGGCATACACCGATGGCAATGGCAACCTCAAGCTGAACAACAGCACTGCCGTTGCCGATGAGAAGGGCTACTGGGCATTCGTGCCTCAGGGAGATGGCGGATACAAAGTCTACAACTATACCACCGGTCTCTTCAAAGTGTTAGGTATGACTGGTAGCGAAGGCAATGCCCGTGCTTCGATGGTGCCTTATGACAGCGACACTCATACCACCACATTCTATGGCGCGATAGACTTGGAGAATAGTGCCAATGCTTCATATATCAAGTTGACCAGCGATGGTAACAACTACTGGAACAACCGCGATGGTTTCTTGGCCTTGTGGAACAATGCCAACGCTTACAACAATAGCGACACGGGTAGTCAGTTCTATTTGACGAAGGTCGAGGTAGTAGGTTTCTCTGAGGCAGTCGCCATCGGAGAGCACGGGATCGCTACCTTCTATGCCAACACATCAGCACGCATCCCCGAGGGTGTGAAGGCATACGTAGCCACCACAGCACCCGTGATGAATGGCACTGAGGGCACCATCACGATGACCAAGATAGAGGACGGCATCATCCCCGCCAAGACAGGTGTAGTGCTCTGTGGCGCTGAAGGCGACTATAGCTTCGTCTACACTGCAAGTGCAGGCACTCCCGTCACGGGTAACCTCCTCCGTGGCTATGCAGGCACTGCAGAATATGCCGAGGTGGCACTCCCCACTGATGGCTCGGTAAACTATGTACTCACCGCTCCCGAGGGCAAGGAGGTTGGCTTCTACCGCAAGGAAGCAGGCTTCAAGGTCTACAACCACAAGGCTTACCTCAATGTGCCAGCTGCTCAGAACGTGCGCTCACTTGCCATCCGCTTCGAGGGTGATGGCAGTACAGGTGTGGATATGACAACAGACAACAGTCAACAGACAACAGTCATCTACGACCTCCAAGGTCGCCGCGTGGAGAACCCCACCAAGGGCATATATATCGTTAACGGAAAGAAAATCATTAAATAAGAAAGCACTATGGAAAAGAATCTATATATTGCCCCCACGATGGAGGTTGCGGAATTGGAGATTGTAGAGATGTTGGCTGTTTCAAACAAAGATTTCAACGTGTCGGACGAGACTACCGATGCAGATGCCTCTATGAGTAATCGTCATCGTGGCGAGTGGGGCAACTTGTGGGAATAAGTGCTACGCTGTAGCATGCCGAATCGAGGGTACCGTGTATGCGGTGCCCTCGATTGTTTTCTGTGAGCGAATGACTTCACTTGTGCACGTCGCATAATTATGCAGGGTGCTTAACATGTTTTTTATAATTCGGGTGGTGAAATTTATGAAAAAATACTATCTTTGCATTATATTGTTTATCATGGTGTAGTGTGCGCTTGATGTTGCGTGTGCTGACAACCCAAGAGAGAGAAAGAACAAAAAATAAGACTATTAACAAAATGTAAAAGAAAAAGACCATGAAAAGATTATCTACATTCCTTGCGGCCTTGCTCTTCACAGTAACCGCAATCTTTGCAGATGGCCCGTTCCGTAACCATCGTTACGATTCGTTCAAAGTGCTGGACGTTACGAGCGATAACATCGTGTTCATCGGCAATAGTATCACCGACATGCATTGCTGGCCCGAGGCCTTCGTGACCAGCAATGGTGACTATCTGCCCATCGTGAACCGCGGTAACTCGGGAACCTACTCTACCGAGCAGAGCGACAATCTGGAGTCATACATCAACGGTAAGCCTAAGAAGGTGTTCATGATGATCGGCACGAACGACATCGCCACCTCGGGCGGACTCAACTTCAGCCCCGAGCAGGTGCTCGCTTATGTGAAGAGCATCGTGGCCCGCATTCACGCCCGCTCACCGCAGACCAAGGTGTATCTCTACAGCATCCTCAAGAACAAGACAGGAAACCGCGTGGAGGCTACCTGGCTCAAAGCCAATGAACTCACTAAGGCATACGCCGATGCTACCGAAGGTGTTACCTATATCGACCTCTACGACAAGCTTGCAAACGTGGCTAATGGCGGTGCATGGAGTTATGATAACCTCCACCTCACTGCGGGTGCTTATCAAGCTTGGGGTAAGGCCATCTGCGAATATCTCGCCGAGGGTGAGACCTATACCGTATCATGCGTTTATCCCGAGAATACCCTCACCGTGCAGAATCGTGGCGGTCTCGGCAATGCTTCGCACGGCATGCGTGCCACCTATTTCAGCTGTCTGCCCATCAAGAACGACGACGTACTGGTGTTTGGTGACTCATTCATCAAGAATGGCGAGTGGCAAGAACTCCTCGGCAACCGCAACGTGAAGAACCGCGGTACAGGCTGGGGCAATAGTGGCGACATCGCCACCACAAGCGGTATTGTAGACGCTACCTTTGCCTCCATCGAGGGCGTAGAGAAGACCGCCCCCAAGGCCATCTTCCTCTATACGGGTACGGCCGACTGCACAGGCTCTACTGACATCGCAACCGTGAAAGCCAACTACAAGGCCTTGGTAGATAAGATTGCCGGGAAGTCGCCCACATCGAAAATTTATTTGATGGCTATCTGCCCAAGAAACAATGCTAACCACAACACGCGCATCGCGGAGCTGAATGCATATATGGCATCACTCGTATCTGACAACATCCGCTTCGTTGACACCTACTCTCCCATGCTCAATGGCGAGGCCGTGAACTCAAAGTATGTGTTCTCCAACGACTACATCGGGGGCTTGGCCTATGCCAAGATTGCCAACTTGATGAAGACGGCTCTTCTTGCCGATTTCCTCAGCGACACCTACAACGTAACTTCTGAGGCTGATGCCGAAGTTCGCTATGCTCAGGCAGGCCTTCGCAACCAGTTGACACAAGTGATTGCTCGCGGTTTGGTAGCTACTCGTGGTGATGCAGCTGGTCAGTACAATACCGAGAAGATGAAAGCCTTCGACACCAAGGTAAGCGCAGCCAACACACTCTTGGAGAAGACCAACATCACTCAGGATGAGGTGACCACATATGCAGGTGAGCTCAACGAGATTCTTAATGGTGCACTCACAATGCCTAAGGCAAGTACCGCAAATGAGGAGTTCTGGTATCAGTTGAACACCCCCAACCGCCTCAACAAGTATCTCTCAAGCACTGGCGCAGGAGCAGGAGTCGTGGGTGTCGACAAGAACAACTACGCCACATCGATGTGGAAGTTCGTCACACGCCAAGACGGCAGCTTCGACATCATCAATCGTCACGATAACTCATTCCTCGCCCCCACGGCAGCTCATAACACCCAGCTCTCTACATCTGCTACACAGCCCTCTGCTGGATGGACACTCAGTTATTGCAATAGCCCCGGTCTTTATATCGTAAGCAGTGGCTCAGTTCAGCTCAACCAAACAGACAAGGCGAACAATCCCGTCTACAACTGGGGTGGTGGCACCGACCGCGGTGACACAGGATGCCAATATCTGGTGACACTCGTGGAGAACGAGCCCGATGAGATGCCTAACACTGGTGAGTTGACATTGACACTCACTCCCACTCAGTTTGCTAACGGACAATCTACATACACCAAGCATACTGCCTCAAGTGATGGCTGGTATGGTAAGCTCGTAACTGGCACAACACCAGCACTGACTATCGAGAGCACCGATGAGGCAGCCAACAACATCGGTTGGTCAAGCAATCAACCTTGGCTTAAGGCTGGTTACACCTATAATTTAACTCTTCCTGAAGGCTATATTTTTGTAGGTTATGAACTAACAACAAAGAATGCATTAGAGTTTAACGGCACATATACCTATACGACTGCCACAGGAAACGCTACAGGCGAAGTACAAAGTGGAACGGAAAAGACAGTGGCTGTAAATGGATTGTCTACTCGCGCCATCGCTCTGGCTGTGGGTAATGCCGTTGATAACAATAAGGGTATCTTGATTACAAAGTTGGTTATTAAGTATAAGGAAAAACCATCGACTATAACATACACCATTGACAAGGCCAATGGTAATCTCTATAAAGATAACGGCACATCGGCAAACCAAAATTGGAACAGCGCATGGAGAAGCAATGCTGAGCCTCAGCTGGTATTCAAGTGCGGTGCCAATAATATGAACTGGGATGGCAATAACGTGCAGATGATGACTGGTCAGGCCACAACATCCACATACACCTTGACTGCTCCCGAAGGATATGTCATCAGCGACTATAGCTTCACCTTTGCCAACAAGGAGAACAACACGAATGTAAACCTGACTATGGGAGGCACCGCTTATGCAACATCTACAACAGCAAAGACCATCAGCGACTCAGGAAAGAGACTGGACGAAATATCATTCACGCTTGCAGGAACCAATGGTAAGGGAGTGGTACTTACAGACTTCTCTGTAACGGTTGTTGACCCCGAGCAAGTAAGCGAAGAGGAGGAAGAAGTTCCTGCCGAAATCACCTATACCGTTGACAAGACAAACGGTAATCTCTACAAAAACGGCACCACAGAAAACGAGAGCTGGAACAACACTTGGAAGAGCAACAAGGAACCCCAATTGCAGTTTGGCTGCGGACCTAACAACATGAACTGGCACAACAATAACGTGCAGCTCATGACAGGCGGTAGCAATTGTCGCTACACCCTCACCGCTCCCGCAGGCTATGTCATCTACGAATATAGCTTCACCTACGCCAACAATGGCCACGATAATGCGCAGGAGATCGTGATGGACAATGGGGCTGTATACACTACATCGACCACTGCGAAGACCATCAGCGCCAAGAAGCAGAAGCTGACTTCACTTTACTTCGACCTCAAAGGTCCGAACAGCAAGGGCGTGGTGCTCACCGACTTCGTGGTGAAGGTGAAGCTCGACGTGGTAGAGCGTCCGCAGGTCAGCACCGTAGGCAATGAATACTGGTACTACATCACCAGTGCTTCTACACAGAGCTACTGTGCAGGCAAGGTGATGTACTACGATAGCGATGCTCAGAAGATGCGCTTCGGCGACAAGACATTCAGCGGCAACTATATCTGGAGCTTCTGGGAGCAGAATGGTAAGCTTGCCATCAAGAACTACAACGGCGAGTACTTCGGCACTGCAGGTGGTGGCACTGGTAATAGCACCGCATTCGGTGTAGTGAGCGAACCCAACTATATATATAATGTAAATGAGGCACACGACTTCTTCATCATCAAGGACGACGCGACAGAGCTGCACGCCCAGAACGACAACAAGGTGATCGTACGCTGGGGTGCTGCCGCAGGCAATGCTTCGCTCTGGAAGTTCGATGAGGTAGACGTAAGCAATGCCGCCGCAAGCCTCGCCAGCACAGTGGTGGTGCAGGGTAAGGTGAGCACAGGTATCGGCAATGTAGATCAGCCCATCATCCGCTCTACCCTCCACGTCGGTGGTCTTGATGGCAAGGTGACCTTCCAAGGTGTGAAGGGAGCTTTCTCGGGTACCAACAAGGCCGACGTGACCAACGTGAAGGCCTACTTCGCCACCAACTCACGCGAACTCTTCAGCGATGCCGCCAAGAAGATGAGATGGCGCGAGGAGAATGGCGAGCAGTTTGGCACGACCGTCACACTGGCCGAAGATGGCACGTTCACCATCACAGGAACAAAGGAGCTTACTCCTGGCAACCACTATCTCTGGATCACCTACGACATCGCCGAGACAGCCAAGGAGGGTAACCTCGTGGATGCAAGCATCACCTCATACACCGTAGATGGCGAGGAGATTGCTGAGGCCAACGGCAACCCCAAGCATAGCGTCACCGTATTCCTCTCTGAGGGTTCAGTGCTGATGCCTATGGACAAGGGCTCGCTCCATTATCGCATCCCTGCCATCACCGTGACCAAGGATGGCAAGCGCCTCGTGGTGCTCACCGACGACCGCAAGCAAAGCCAAGCCGACCTCCCCAACCACTGCTACGTGGTGGCACAATACTCTGACGACTTAGGTAAGACATGGAGCGATCCCGTCACCGTAGCGGGTACGGCCGAGACTGGTGGCAACTATGGCCATGGCGATGCTTCTATCGTGACCAATCGCGACAATGGCGACATCATTGGTATCGTGACCAGTGCAGGCACCTATGGACACGGCTTCTTCCAAGGTACAGCCGCTGAGCCTCCCCGTTGGAAGACCATCACCAGCCATGATGGTGGTGTGACATGGGATGCTCCCGTCGACCACACCGATGACCTCTTCGGTGCCAACTGCGACAACCCCGACACGAAGACATGGAAGAGCGGCTTCTCAGGCTCAGGTGCGGCACTGCAGAAACGCGACGGTACACTCGTGTCCAACTTTGTGAACCGTCAGGCCGACGATAGCCAACACTACTACTTCTTCATGAGTAAGGACGGTGGTAAGAACTGGTATGTGAGCGGCACAAGCGGTACGGCCAGTGCCGACGAGCCCAAGTCATTGGAGCGCAACAATGGCGATCTCGCCATCAGTGTTCGTGCCAGCGGATACAACTACCACAACGTGACCTCTAATGATGGAGCCACATGGCAGTATCCCTCACAGACACGCTTCAATACAGGTATCTCGGGCAACGCTTGCGACGGTGAGTACATGGTTTGGTGCTCTACCCTCGAGGGCAATCCCTGGAACATTGCATTGCAGACCCTCCCCAACAGCGGTAGCCGCGAGAACGTAAGCATCGCTCTCTCTACCGACGAGGGTGAGACTTTCGGTGCCCCCAAGACCATCTGCCCCCGCGGCTCATGCTACAGCGCTACCGTGGTGCTCCCCGACGGCACACTGGGTGTCTACTACGAGGAGAATGGTGTGTCCGACGCTTTTGCAATGCGCTTCGTACGCTTCTCGCTCGACTGGGCAAGCAATGGAACATACAAGTTCACCGAGGAGAACCCCTTCAAGCCCATCGCTTCGACCGCAGCCACGAATGCCAAGGTGGAGAGCACCATCAGCGCACAGGGTATCGGCACCTTCTACGCTAATGCCGCAACAACAATCCCCGAAGGCGTGACAGCCTACGTGGCTACCGAAGAACCCGATATGGTTGACGGCAAAGGGACCATTACGATGACCCA
>JAZRFA010000083.1:0-5687 GCA_045661085.1 Bacteroidaceae bacterium | reverse complement strand
GGTCGCACCAAGGTGACCAAGACCTCATTCCGTTTCCTCCAGACCTTGTACAACCTCGGTCCCAGCCCCGAGCCCAACTTGACCATCCTCTGGAGCCCGCAGCTCCCCGAGGGCTTCAAGGAGTTCTGCGCCAAGGTATCTGTTGACACCTCTTCTATCCAGTACGAGAACGATAACCTCATGCGTGAGGTGCGCAACTGCGACGACTACGGTATCGCTTGCTGCGTATCATACCAGGCTATCGGTAAGCAGATCCAGTTCTTCGGTGCACGTGCCAACCTCGCCAAGGCGCTCTTGCTCGCTATCAACGGTGGTCGTTGCGAGAACACCGGTACCGTAATGGTAAAGGGTATCCCCGTGCTCACCAGCGACGAACTCAAGTTCGAGGAGGTAATGGCCAACTACAAGAAGGTGCTCACCGAGATTGCTCGCGTATACAACGAGGCAATGAACATCATCCACTACATGCACGACAAGTACTACTACGAGAAGGCTCAGATGGCATTCATCGACACCAACCCCCGCATCAACTTGGCTTACGGTGTGGCAGGTCTCTCTATCGTACTCGACTCACTCTCAGCTATCCGCTACGCTAAGGTAACCGCTAAGCGCAACGAGATCGGCTTGACCGAGGCATTCGATATCGAGGGCGAGTTCCCCTGCTTCGGTAACAACGATGACCGCGTTGACCAGCTCGGTGTAGACCTCGTATACTACTTCTCTGAAGAGTTGAAGAAGCTCCCCGTTTACAAGAACGCACGTCCTACCCTCTCACTGCTCACCATCACCTCTAACGTGATGTACGGTAAGAAGACAGGTGCTACACCTGACGGTCGTGTGAAGGGCGTTGCCTTCGCTCCCGGTGCGAACCCCATGCACGGACGCGACAAGAATGGTGCGGTTGCATCACTTGCTTCTGTTGCTAAGCTCCGCTACCGCGACTCACAGGACGGTATCTCAAACACCTTCTCTATCATTCCGAAGTCACTCGGTCCCACCGCAGAGGAGCGCATCGAGAACCTCGTGACCATGATGGATGCCTACTTCACCAAGGGTGCACACCACCTCAACGTGAACGTGCTCAACCGTGAGATGCTCATGGACGCTATGGAACACCCCGAGAAGTATCCGCAGCTCACCATCCGTGTATCAGGATACGCTGTTAACTTCATCAAGCTCAGCCGCGAGCACCAGTTGGAAGTTATCAGCCGTTCGTTCCACGAAAGAATGTAAAAACAAGTGAAAAGGGAAGAGTGAAAAGTGAAGAGTTGCCATCCGGCATGTATTCATACATTCACTCTTAACTCTTCAAGTTATTGATAGTAATCAGAGTGGAGAATTAACTCTTAACTCTTCACTCTTAACTCTTCACTACTAATGATAAACGTACACTCCTACGAAAGTATGGGGACATTCGACGGGCCGGGTCTCCGGCTCGTCGTTTTCTTGCAAGGCTGTCCCTTCCGTTGCCTATATTGCGCCAACCCCGACACCATCGATCTCAATGGCGGTAAGGCTACACGTCCCGAGGACATCGTCCACATGGCGGTAGACCAAAAGCCCTTCTTCGGCAAGCGTGGCGGCGTCACCTTCTCGGGTGGCGAGCCCACCGTGCAGGCCGAGGCCCTTGTGCCCATCGTGCGCGACCTCAAGAGCCACGGCATACACACCTGCATCGACTCCAATGGTGGTGTGTGGAACAAGCACGTGGAGGAACTCCTCACCGAGATCGACCTCGTTTTGCTCGACGTCAAGCAGTTCAACCCCGAGCGCCATCGCCAGCTCACAGGCCGTAGCAATGAGCAGACCCTGCGCACCGCAGCCTGGCTCGAAGAGCACGACCACCCCTTCTGGCTGCGCTACGTGCTCGTACCCGGCTATAGCGACATGGAGGAAGACATTCGCGCCTTGGGAGAAGCCCTCGGCAAGTACAAGCAGATACAACGCGTCGAGATACTCCCCTATCACCGCTTCGGCGTACACAAGTGGGAGGCCATGGGTTGGAAGTACGAACTCGAAGAGGTAAAGGAGAACACCCGTGAACAGCTCCAGCGTGCCGAGGCTCTCTTCAAGGAGTATTTCCCCACCGTGATCGTAAACTAAGGACTTAGACCTTACTACACATAGAGCAGCTACCATAGCTGCTCTTTTTTTATATCCTCCGAAAATTCCTACCGAAAAATTCCACGAACCACCTAAAAAAACTACCTTTGCTGAAAAGTACAAGGACAAACGACTCATGGAGCTATGAAAGACAATATATATGTACACAACTGCCCCTATGTCGAACAGGTTGCAAAAGAAACGATTTGGGATTTTTCCACATGGGAGATATTCCGCGCTTCCAACTCCGCGATGGGCGTGGGAAGTGAGTCGACTCGGCATAGACTGAAGGGTACTTATAGAGTCATCACACCTGATGGCACCGCCGTATCCATAGAACTTCGAGAAGACAAGACATTGGTCGTACATGCTGACAAAACCGCTTATAAAGGCACATGGAGCATCGGATTAGGTTCGTCAAGGCGTTACCATACATATACAAAAGATAATATCGTTTGCTCCATAAACTTCAATTGTCAGTTTACACAACAGAGGTATAGGTGCGTCTTCGAACGGGATGGTGTAATAATCCTTATCCCCATGAAGAATATCAAGATGATTAAGAAGATTTTAGATTCTTGGCCACGCTATGACAAGAGCAATTACGATTACAGGCGTTGCCTATTTCTCGTTAGAGAACAGGACGGAGAAAAACGTCCACAAATGATAGAGGAATTCACCTCCTATGTAAAAGATGTATACTTGAACGAAGTGCTGGACAAGAAAATTGCCAGCACGATGAAAGAAAATTTCGAACGACGGAATCTCATCATCCTTTTATACATTTTGTTAGTAGTATTGTGGCCCTTACTATGTGTTGGGAGTCTTCTTTTGATCCTACCCATATTAAACTCTCTGCTTCCAGGTATCCTCTTTATCATCTTATGGATTGCCATATTACTATTGGGTCTTTATTGGCTCATACGCTTGGAGGCCCAATTCAAGGATCGACAGATAAGCGAGGAGAAATTATACGCAAAGAGATTCAGAGAGACACGTGAGGCTTATGAAGTCCCTAACGTATCACACCACCAATCGGCATTCGATGGAAAGTGGCGAGGATAACATCACCTATGTGACAAAAGGGACTTTCACGAAAATTCTTACCTTCCAAAGCGGTCTTTTAGACGAAAAAAGGGGAAAAATGCAATTTTTCTAAAAAAAAACCTAGAAACACTTTGTCATTCCAAAAATAAGCTATACCTTTGCATCGCAATTGAGAAACAGATGCACTCTTAGCTCAGTTGGTAGAGCAATTGACTCTTAATCAATGGGTCCAGGGTTCGAGTCCCTGAGGGTGTACTTCGAGAAGAGAGATACTGAATAGTGTCTCTCTTCTTGGTTTATATGGTGTTTCGCTCGCTTATCGATACCTTTACGACTTTGTCGTTTAGGCAGCTACACTCGCTGAGAAATTACAAAGCACACTTTAATTTTATTGAATCTCTTCCTCGCTCAGCAGAGAAAAAACAAGTTTTTTTTCTGCATTTGCTCGTTGAGATTTGTATTTCGCTCGCTTATCGCTACCTTTGTACGGAATTATGGATAAGACATTGGATACATTCTTCGAATCGCAGATGCAGGAGTGGCCTATGGCCTGCGAAAACCATGAGGCCTTGACCAAGGTGTGGTGCCGCGAACTGGCATCGCTTAAGCTTCCTTGCCCCCTGCGTGTGCAGTGCAACCCCGCACGCCTGGTGTCAACAGGCGCAAAGATTGACAAGGCGAGCATCGCTGCCCGCCCCTGCTTCCTCTGCGAGGCAAACCGCCCCGAAGAGCAGCAAAGCCTCGCACTGAATGAAGAGTTCGAGTGGCTGGTAAACCCCTTCCCCATCCTACCTGAGCACTACACCATCGCTGCCAGGGAGCACCATCCGCAGCGCTTCCTCGATGCCTACGAGGCAATGATACAAGCCACGAAGGCGATCCCCGAAGAATATATCGTGTTCTACAATGGCCCCAAGTGTGGCGCCTCGGCTCCCGACCACCTGCACCTGCAAGCGGGCATTGCAGAGGACATACCCTTGATAGCGTATGCAAAAAGCTTGTCCCAAGGGGGTTCCGTGCAAGCTATAGCACCCTTTGGCTATTTGGCCTACCTCGTCCACAATGCCGAGGACAGCAGTGCATTCCGTCAGCTATACGAGATCTTGCCCATCCCCGAAGAGGAGCATGAGCCGCGCATAAACGTGGTGGCTTACCGCAAAGGGGATAGAGTGACCTTCATCGTCATCCCTCGCCATGCACACCGTCCCCGATGCTATAGTGCCGAAGGAGACGCCCAGTACCTCATCAGCCCGGGCGCACTGGATATGTGCGGACTCCTCATCACACCACGCCTTGAGGACTATGAGCGCCTCACCGCCACCCGAGCTGCCGACATCCTCTGCGAAGTGGGGGTGCGCACCGAACCCACCATTGACGTGGGCATCATGCAAGGTAAAGAGATCGCATTCTCCTTCAACACACCATACACCGCCAACAACATCACATACAATGCTGGCGAATATACGGCGAGGTTAGAGGGGGAGAAAATCTTCTTTGACAATAAACCATACGACGAGTTATCCTTTATATATACCACTGAAAACTCCTCCACGTTCTCCCTCCACGGCGTAACCATCGGCAAGGAATTCCACTGGCAGCAACAGGAGACGCAGACCTTCCAGGGCTCACTCATCCTACGCATCATCGACGGAGAGCTGCACGCCATCAACCGCATCGCCATCGAAGACTACCTCACCAGCGTCATCGCCTCAGAGATGAGCGGCACCTCATCGGTAGAGCTGCTCAAGGCACATGCCGTCATCTCACGCAGCTGGTTGTTGGCACAGATAGAAGGAGGTGAAAGAGTAAAGATGAAAGATGAAAGTTCTCAAGAAGACAATTCTCAATTTATAAAGTGGTACGATCGCGAAGCGCATACGCACTTCGATGTGTGTGCCGACGACCATTGCCAGCGCTATCAGGGAGTGAGCCGCAAGGTGACACCGCAGGTGCATGAGGCCATACGCGCCACACGAGGCATCGTGCTGAGCCACGAGGGCGAGGTGTGCGACGCACGCTTCAGCAAGTGCTGCGGTGGCAAGACGGAGTTGTATGAGAGCTGTTGGGACGACACTCCCCACCCCTACCTCAGCGTGATTGACGACCCCTTCTGCAACACCGACGACCCGAAGATACTCTCCGAGGTGCTGAACCACTATGACCAGTCCACCGACTTCTACCGCTGGACGGTGCAGTACACTCAAACGGAGCTGTCGGAACTCGTGCGCCGACGTGGCGGGTTCGACTATGGAGACATCGTCGACCTTATCCCCATCGAGCGAGGTCCTTCGGGACGCATCGTGCGCCTACAGATCGTCGGGACCAAGGGCACACGCATCATCGGCAAGGAATTGGAGATACGCCGAACCCTATCAGAGACACACCTCTACAGTAGTGCATTTGAGGTGGAGAAGAAAGAACAGACCCACCTAAATCCTCGCTGCGAGGGAGGACTTGAGGCTTCGAGATGCCAGCACCACCTCCCTCACAGGGAGGGAAGGGGTGGGTCCCCGGTTTTCATCCTCCACGGCTCGGGC
>JAZRFA010000082.1:0-28192 GCA_045661085.1 Bacteroidaceae bacterium | reverse complement strand
CGTTTGTGAAGCAATCCAGACATATAGTATTAGGGGTGCTTGCCCACGCGAGGGACAGGCTGAGATTATACCCTTTGAACCTGCTAACATAATTGTAGAGAGGAAAATATGAATCAAGAACATCTCAAGAGAGACCTTGCGCTCGTTCGCGCAAAGAGTCCGTTGGTGCACAACATCACCAACTACGTAGCAATGAATTTTTCGGCCAACGCCCTGCTGGCCATAGGTGCATCACCCGTCATGGCACATGCCGTGGAGGAGATGGACGATATGGTGGGCATTGCCTCGGCCTTAGTGATCAACATCGGTACGCTCGATGCCGAGTGGGTGCACGGTATGCTTGCAGCAGGCCGTGCGGCACACCGCTTGGGCAAGCCCATCGTGCTCGACCCCGTGGGAGCAGGTGCTACGCCTTATCGCACGCAAGTAGCGTGGGAGATTATCCACGAGTGTCACCCTACCATCATCCGTGGCAATGCCTCGGAGATTATGGCACTCGTCAATGCCGACATCAAGAGCAAGGGAGTGGACAGCAGCCAGAGTTCGGACGATGCCGTAGATTCGGCCAAGCAGCTGGCTCAGACTACTGGTGCCGTGGTGGTCATCAGCGGCGCTACGGACTATATCACCGACGGCACACGCACTGAGACCATCACCTACGGCTCGCCCCTCATGACGCTGGTGACGGCCATGGGATGTACGGCATCGTCGATGGTGGGAGCCTTTGCTGGTGTCAATCCCGACCCCTTTGAGGCCTCAGTGCATGGTATGGCAGTGATGGGTATCTGTGGTGAGCGTGCGGTAGCCAAGAAGGCTGCACCTGGCTCGTTGCTGACAAACTTTGTCGACGAACTGTACACCATCACTCCCGAGCAGCTGGGCGAGCATATCACTGCCGACCATCGCCAATGGAGCGAGGAGGCCTTTGCCGAGGTAGCCGACATCATGCATAGCATCGAGCACTATGAGTTTATCCAGCAGATGCTCGACGGCACCCTCCAGCAGGAGCAGTTTGTGCGCTATCTCCAGCAAGACAAGATATACCTCAAGGAATACTCCCGCGACCTCTATGCTGTGGCCGATATGATGACCGACAAGGCCGAGGGCGACTTCTTCCGTGCCATGGCCAAGGAGGGCATGGAGAGCGAGAATGCCATGCAGGCAATGTTGAGCGAGCGATTTGGAATCCTGAGCGAACCGCTTCCCGTGGCTACGACTCTGCGCTATACCCGTTTCCTGCGCCACTATACCGACACCTTGGACCTCCCCATCGTACTGGCTGCCGTGCTGCCCTGCTACTGGGTGTACAACGAGGTGGGGAAATACCTCATCGCCCAGCATATCAGCCCTGAGAATCCCTATAAGGAGTGGATACAGACCTACGGCTCGGAGGAGATGGACAACGCCACCCGCTATGTGGTAACACTCATAGACCGCCTGGCACAAGGCTGCACACCGGAGAAGCAGGCCCTCATGCGCCGCATCTTTGCAGAAGGGTGTGCCTTGGAACTGGAGTTCTTTATGATCGGATGTGAGAATAACTAAACTCAATATATGAAAATTCCCTTTGACCTTTCTCTTTACCTTGTCACCGACCGCCCCCTCTCGGGTGGTCGTGACATGGCTTGGATAGTGCGTGAAGCCGCTGCAGGTGGCGCTACTATGGTACAGCTCCGCGAAAAGGAGTGCTCTACCGCCGAGTTCATTGCCCTTGCACGTGAGCTGAAGAGGGTCCTAAGCCCTCTCGGCATACCGCTCATCATCAACGACCGCGTAGATGTAGCACTGGCCATCGATGCCGATGGCGTACACATCGGGCAGAGCGACATGCCTTACGACGTGGCACGCCGCCTTATCGGCCCCGACAAGATAATCGGCCTATCCGTAGAGACGATGGAGGAGGTCATCGCAGCCAATGCGCTCGATGTGGACTACATCGGCATCTCGCCCGTATATGCCACACCGACGAAGACCGACACGCTCGCTCCCTTCGGCCTTGAGGGTATAGAGGAGGTGATGCGCCTCTCGCGCCATCGCTGCGTGGCTATCGGTGGCATGAACCGCGACACCATCGGTGAGGTCATTGCTCGAGGCGTAGAGGGCGTGGCCGTGGTATCGGCCATCGTAGCAGCAGAGTCTCCGCGTGAGGCTTCAGAGGAGTTGGCAAGCATTATTATACCCGAGCAGCATCAAGATAATTGTCAATTAGCTCCGCTGAGCTTTGGCAGCGCTCGTTGCAAGAGTTCAAGCAGGCTTGACTCTTACTCGCTGGGACAAACCTTGTCAATTGTCCATTCTCAATTAAAAAAGGTGCTTACCATCGCCGGCAGCGACTCGGGTGGCGGAGCAGGCATACAGGCCGATATCAAGAGCATCTCGGCCAACGGATGCTTTGCTGCATCGGCCATCACCGCCATCACCGCACAGAATACGCTCGGGGTGAATGCTGTAGAGGGCTTGTCTATTGATATTATCGAAGGACAGATCGATGCCGTACTCAGCGATATCGGTGCCGACAGCATCAAGATAGGTATGCTCCACTCTGCCGAGGTGGTGCAGTGTGTAGCCCGCATGCTACGCAAATACAATATAAAGGATGTGGTGCTCGACCCCGTGATGGTGTCTACCTCGGGGCACAGACTTATCGAAGAGAGCGCTATAGAAGTACTGAAAGCGGAGCTGATGCCCATGGCTCGAGTCATCACCCCCAATATTCCCGAGGCGGAGATCCTGCTTGGCGAAGCCATCAACAAACAAGGGGACCTGCCTGCAGCTGCCCGCCGCTTGGCCGAGCAGTATGGTGTGTCGGTGCTCTTGAAGGCAGGACATCTCGTCAATGATGAGCTTATCGACATCTTCTACAACCACGAGACCGAGGAGGTCGTGGAGCTCAGCGCACGTCGCATCGACACGCGCAACACCCATGGCACCGGTTGTACACTCTCAAGTGCCTTTGCCGCTCAACTCGCCAAAGGCTTATCGCTCACCGAGGCTGCCCGTGCCGCAAAGCACTACATCAACCAAGCCATCATTCGCGGAGCACGCCAGGAGATTGGCCATGGCCATGGCCCAGTGGCTCATTTCTATTGATTGAGCTATGATTTAGTGCGCCTCCAGCCAGTTGACGCCCCAGCCATAGTCGGCACGGAGGGGCACCTGCATGGCATAAGCGCTCTCCATGGCTTCGATGACAATCTGCTGCACGCGCTCCTTCTCATCGGGGTAGACGCTGAAGTTGAGTTCGTCATGCACTTGAAGCATCATCGTGGAACGCAACCCCTCGGCACGGAAACGGCGATAAATCTCTATCATCGCAATCTTGATAATGTCGGCTGCGCTGCCCTGGATGGGGGCGTTGATGGCATTGCGCTCGGCATAGCCACGCACCACACTGTTGTGCGAAGTGATGTCGGGGAGGTAACGCTTGCGGTGAAGAATCGTCTCGATGTAGCCCTTCTCACGTGCTACGGCAATACTCTCATCCATGTAGCGCTTCACTCCACTATAGGTGATGAAATAGTTCTCGATGAGTTCCTTGGCCTCGGCACGGCTCACGTTCATACGCTCGGCAAGGCCAAACACGGAGATGCCGTAGATGATACCGAAGTTGGCCGTCTTGGCACGCGAGCGTTGCTCGCGGGTGACCTCCTCTATGGGCACGTGATATATCATGGCTGCAGTAGCAGCATGGATGTCTTCGCCCGAGCGGAAGGCTTCGATGAGATTCTCGTCGCCACTGAGGTGAGCCATGATGCGCAGCTCAATCTGCGAATAGTCGGCCGAGAAAAACTCGCACCCGGGCTCAGGGATGAAGGCACGGCGTATCTCCTTGCCATCTTCGTTGCGGATGGGAATATTCTGTAGGTTGGGGTTGCTTGAGCTGAGTCGACCCGTGGCAGTGACAGTCTGATTGAACGAGGTATGTATCTTACCCGTCTGTGGATTAATCAGTGCAGGGAGGGCATCTACGTAGGTACTGAGCAGTTTCTTCAGGCCACGATGTTCGAGTATCTTCTCCACGATGGGATGCTTGGTACGCAAACCCTCGAGCACCTCTTCCGAAGTGCTGTACTGTCCGCTCTTGGTCTTCTTAGCCTTCTCCACAATCTTTAGTCGCTCGAAGAGCACCTCGCCCACTTGCTTGGGTGAGGCGATATTGAAGGTAAAGCCAGCAAGGCTATAGATGTCGTTCTCTATCTGCAACAGGCGCTCGGTGAAATAGCGCGAAGTCTCTTGCAGGGTATCGGTGCTGATACGTGCTCCATTGCGCTCCATATAAGCCAATACGCGCACGAGCGGCATTTCAATGTCGTAGAAAAGGCGTTCGGCACCAGCGGTCACGAGCTCTTTCTCAAGGATATGCTTCAGGCGTAGGGTCACATCGGCATCCTCGCAGGCATAGTCACAGATGGTTGCAGGCGCAAGGTCGCGCATATTCTTTTGGCCGCGACCACGGGGGCCGATGAGCGTCTCTATCTTGATGGTGTCATATTTGAGATACACTTCAGCAAGGTAATCCATACCGTGGCTTAGCTCGGGTTGTAGCAGGTAGTGGGCAATCATCGTATCGAACATCGGTCCGCCCAACTCCACGCCATAGTTCTGCAGCACGAGGTAGTCGTACTTGATATTCTGCCCTATCTTCAGACTCTTTTCATCGATAAGTACCGTACGGAAGACCTCAACCACCTGCTGAGCCTCATTATGCTCGACAGGCACGGGCACATAGTAAGCCTCGCCTTCGGTGATGGCAAAACTCATGCCCACAAGTTCGGCCACGATGGGGTCGGTGTCTGTGGTCTCGGTATCAAAGGCAAACGCCTCGGCCTCAGCAAGCTTTTGCAATAGCGCTTGCCGCTTTTCTACGGTGTCGACGAGTATATAGGTATGGGGCACCGATGACAGGGTGTCAAGATTGGTACGGAAAAGGTCTGAGCCATTGTCCTCGGCAAACATACCGAACAGGTCGCCTTGCATAGCAGGCGCAGCGAAGAGGTCGCCCTGCATAGGGGCGGAAGCACTCTTCTTTGCAGCCTTTAAGGGGGCATCTTGTCCGGGAAGCACGCGCTTCAACAAGGTGCGGAACTCCAGTTCCTCAAACAGTGCTTGTATCTTCTCCTCATCGGGCTCTTCGCGCTTCAATGCTTCAAGGTCAAGGGTAATAGGAGCATCAGTCTTGATGGTGGCAAGGAAGCGGCTCAGTTCGATGAGCTCGACATTCTCGTCGACCTTCTTCTTCAATGCCCCCTTGAGTTCATCACGACGGACGAGGAGAGTGGGTATATCACCGAACTCGGCAATGAGTTTCTGCGCCGTCTTCTCTCCAACTCCAGGGCAACCGGGAATGTTGTCCGAAGCATCGCCCATGAGTCCCAAGAGATCGATGACCTGCTCGGGGCGCTCGATGCCAAACTTCTCCTTCACGCGCTCAATGCCCATCACCTCAAACTCCTTATCGCCAAACTTGGGACGGTAGATGAGCGCATTTTCGGTGACGAGTTGTCCATAGTCCTTGTCGGGCGTCATCATATAGGTCTTGATGCCCTGCTGGTCGGCCTGATGGGCGAGCGTGCCAATAACGTCATCGGCCTCGTAACCCGGCACCTCGAGGATGGGTATACGGTAGGCACGCAAGATGTCCTTGATGATGGGCACGCTGGCACGGATATCCTCGGGAGTCTCCTCGCGCTGCGCCTTATATTGTTCATATATCTCGTGGCGGAAGGTACCACCCTTAGGGTCAAACGCAACACCTATATGCGTAGGATTCTCTTTTTTCAGTACATCTTCCAATGTATTCACAAAGCCAAAGATGGCCGATGTGTTTTGTCCCTTGGAATTGATACGTGGGACACGGATAAAGGCGTAGTAGGCCCTATAGATGAGGGCATATGCATCGAGTAGAAAGAGTTTTTCCATATCAAGAATTTGTTTACGACGTAAAGATACGAATAAACGAGCGAATAAGCAATCAGACAACGATTAAAACTCATTTCAGTCAGTTGTCTTTACTCATTTTCAGCGAGTAAAATGGCCCGTCATAAAAACTATTCGTAGATAATCTCATCAAGCGAATCCTCCTGCTCCGTAGAGACGGGGAGTACGGAGAAGTTTGCCTCATAGAACTCGGAGTACTCATCGATGCTATAGTGCTTGAGCAGCAGTTCCAGGTTGT
The DNA here is from genome assembly GCA_045661085.1 of Bacteroidaceae bacterium. GTDB lineage: Bacteria > Bacteroidota > Bacteroidia > Bacteroidales > Bacteroidaceae > UBA1189. The sequence goes on along the minus strand of JAZRFA010000082.1, from coordinate 22,017 downwards.
CGTCAGAGATGAGCAGGGCACGCAAACCGCTGAGCTTGGTAGCCATCACCGGGTCGGCATAGAGGCGGTGCATATACTGGTAGGCCTCATCGAAGCTGGCCAGCCCCGTAACGTGAAGCATAGCGATGCCGCCTTGCTTGGAGGTGACAATATCGAAGTTGCGCACCATAAACTTGCTAAAGTTGTATCGGGCAATCTCAAAGAGCAGCTGATTGTCATTCACCGTGCCATCCTCGTAGGCGAGCACGAAGCGGAAGGAGGTGTAGCGGTCGGTGCTGAAGGTCGGGCGCAGGCTATCGGCCACAGCAGCTCCATCGGCAGAGGCCAGGCGGCGGCTCCAGATGTTGCCCAGAGAACCAGAAGCAAGCAAGCGCCCCTCTTGTAGACCACGAGCAATGAGGCCGGCAAGCTCGCTGATTTCGTTCTCGGGATACTTGCTTACCACCTCTTTCAGTTCCTCGAGGAAGCTCGATTGGTCACCCTGCTGCAAATTGCTCATCGCGCAGAGGAACATAAACTTCGGGCGGTGTGCCCCGAGCGGATATTTCTCGCCCGAAAGCGTGGCATTGGCCTCCACCTCACTGAAGAGTCCCTCCATATAGGCTGTATAAGTAGCTGCATAGAGCGAGTCCTCGATGTGCTTGCCGTGAATGGCACTGGTCATAAAGTCGGGGTCGTTGATGGTGAGCGTGTAGTCGCTGGTGGGGTATTGCTCAGCAAGCAGGGTGCGGTAGCGCTCGGCATCGTCCCATCGTTGCCAACGCGAGTACATCAGGTACATATTGTAGTACACTTCATCGGTGCGCTCATATTCGGGGAACTGAGTGTTGAGTCGGCCAAAGGTATTCTCGGCCAGTATGAAATCCTCGAGCTTATCCTTGTAGATGATGCCGGCATTGAAGAGTGCTTCCTGCAAGATGGCATTCGACTCGGCCAGCTGTTCCTCGGTGAAGGGTATCTGCTGCAAGTAGAACATACGGTCGTGCGGGTCGGTGACGAGGCTATCGGCGATTGCTACGGCTGTGGTGTCCGAGGCGACAGAGTCGGTAGCCATCTCCTCTTCCTCCTCATCGTAGTTCACCTCCTCGAAGGTATCCTCGGCCAGCACCGATTTATTGGTTCGGCGCCAGTTATCCTCGAGCTTGCGTCGTCCCCACTTCTGCTGGAAGTCCTTCTTACCCTGCTCCACGAGTTGCGTGTTGTAGAAGTACCACGAGTTGTCGCTCGTGCCTGCCGCCTGCGGCGTACTCATCTGCGGACCCTTAGCTTGTGCGGCTCCCAGAGCCTCTTCGCGCTGTGCCATCAACTCGGCCTCCTCTTCGGCCTTCTTGGCCTCTTCCTCTTGGCGGATGACCTCGGCAATGATATTGTCAATCACCGCATAAAGTTCCTCCTCGGGTAATGTGGCGAGGTGCTGTAGGCTGTCCTGCAGGTCGATGGCTATGGTGTGCTCCACCAACTCGTCAAGTATCGTCGAGCGCAGGTTCACCACGTCATATTGCTTGTGCTCCTTGTCGATGAGTCCGATGGCCTCACCATAGCAGCGCTGGGCATCCACGTAGTCGGCACGGTCCCAGTAGATCTGTCCCAGCTGAAGCAGCAAGATGCCCTTCTCCACTCCATTGCGTGTGCTCAGCTCGGCACCCTTCTCATATTGAGCGATGGCATTCACCGTATCACATTGTGCCAGGTAGATGTTGCCCATAGCATAGTACACTTGGTCGAGGTAATCCTTGTTGTTGGCATCCTTGGCCATACGCTTCAAGGTCTTGATCATCTTGGGCGCTGTGGTGCCACTCACCGTCTCGGTCTGCTGTATGCGGGCATTGAACTCCAGCTCATAGGGTGGGTTCATCTTGATGGCTTTGCCGAACGCCTCATAGGCCTGTTGCTTATTGCCTACGTGCTTGTATATCTGCCCGAGGAGGTAGTACTCTCGAGTCTTCTGCTTCTTGGTACGTCCCGAACGCTTCACCGCCTTCTCCAGATAGGGCAATGCCTCCTCGAAACGCTCCTGCAGCAGCAGATGCGAGGCCATGATGGCATCATACTCCTCGGCCAGCTGGTAGGGTATGGTGTCGCGCTGTATCTGCACCAGGAGGTTCTCGGCCTCATAGTTCCACTCCAGCTCGGCGTAGCACTGCGCCATGCGCATACGTGCCTCAGCCACTATCTCGGGTTCCTCGCTGTAGAGTCGGGTGATGTAGGAGAAGGTGCTGGCAGCCTCTAAGAACTCACCCTTCTGGAACTGCGCCTTGCCCATGAGCATCCATGCATTATGCAGGAAGGGGTTATACTCCTTCTTCGCATACCACAGTTTGTCCTTCTCGGTCAGCTCACGGCCCGCCTTCTTCTTAGGCTTGGTCTTGATGGAGTGTAGCTTGACCGCCTTCTGCGACTTTTCTATCGCCTTGTCAAAGTTGCCTCCTCCTGCACTGCGTGTGCTCTCCTTGCTTACGAGGAAGAGGGGGATAACCTCCATATAATTATCCTTATGCGAATTCTCCTGTGCCGATAACCCCTCCTTGTAGGCTTCGTGCCCATTATGGAAGACATTGAAGCGCGTCACAAACGCATGGTAGAACCGCGACTGGGCCGTGTTCACCTTCGTGGAGCCGCATGCCGTAAACAGGAGCAGCGCCAGCAGCAGATATAGCGCATGTGGAATTCTCTTCATTTGGGATATATTCCCAATGTAAACGTGCGCGTATGCAATTTATTGTGTTTGAGGGCATATTTCCTGTTGCCTTGGCACGTCGCACGCTAGTTGGCCAGGACGTGTTTCAAGACGCGGTCCGTAAGATTTTAGTGTCCCTATATCCTGTGCGGTCAAAAGGCGAAAAGAGCTTGACATTGTGGGCAGATGAAGTTTTAGTGTTTACATTGCTATCTACATCGGAAGTTTTTCCTACTTAAAATATACCGTGTAGATTGAAATGTAGGACAACGTTTCTTGAGGGTTTTGCACGGGTGGTGTAACTTTGCGTGCTTAATTCTTGGAATTAAAAGAGCAAGATTTGATAAGAAGCCCAATAGGAAAGTTTTACGACAAAATAAGGTAGAAAGATGGATTTTAATTACAAGTTGGACAATGATGTCCTTTTCGTTTCTTTGGATGGCAGACTCGACACCGAGGCTGCAGTGAAGTTTGACGCTGAGCTTGCCGAGGTGTGCAAGGCCCATGCTCACACCGCGATGACTATCGATGCCGCAGGGCTGGAGTATATCGCATCGAGCGGATTGCGCTCGATGCTCAAGCTGGCCAAGACGGAGAAGAACTTCAAGATTGAGAACGTGTGCTCAACCGTATACAGCGTGTTTGAGATGACCGGTTTTTCACGCATCATCAACATCTCCAAGGCACTGCGCAAGATTGACTTGGAGAAGTGCGAGTGCATCGGTGCCGGTGGCAACGGTGCCGTATATCGTGTGAGCGAGGATGAGATTGTGAAGGTGAACTTCAACCCCGACACCTACGATGCCCTCGACAAGGAGCTCACCAAAGCCAAGGAGGCCTTCCTGCTGGGTGTCCCCACCGCCATCTCCTTCGACACCGTAGATTGTGGCGACGGCAAGCGTGGCGTGGTGTATGAGATTATCAAGAACCGCACCTTGGGCGAGACCATGCAGGCCGAGCCCGACCGCATCGAGGAGCTCACCGAGCAGTACGTGGCACAACTCAACCGCCTGCACGCAACCCGCAGCAACCATCCTATCTTCGGCAGCGCCAAGGCTTTCTACGCCAAGCAGGTGGCCGACGCCTCCAAGTATTTCACCGAGGAGGAGGGCGAGCAGCTGAAGCTCATCCTTGAGGCCCTCCCCGAGGGCGACCGCCTCGTACACTGCGATGCACACCCCAAGAACCTGATGATCCAGAATGGCGAGATGCTGTGGATCGATATGGAGGGTATGTCTTTGGGACACCCCATCTACGACCTCATCTCGATTGCCGTCATCATCAATGGTATGCGCACCGACGAGATGATCCTCGGTATTGCCGGTATGACCAACGCTACGGTGGCTATTATGAAGAATCACTTCATCCGAAAGTACTTCAAGACCGAAGACCCCGAGATGATTGAGAGGTATGGCAAGATGCTCGATGCGCTGCGCCTCATCCGCACCGTCTTCGCCATCGGCTTCACCTCAAAGAATACAGAGAAGTATCGTCCCGCCATCATCGAGATGTCACGTCAGGTGTTCTTCCCCAACATACAGAACATCGTGGCTGGTGTCAAGTTCTTGGTAAACACTGTTAATACCCTATATCCCGTATGATGCGCTCGTTCTTTTTTAGTATCTTTGCATGCATTATGATTATGATGGTATCTTGCAAAACTAAAGTGGAGTATACGGAGCCTACGCTCGAGAGTCAGCAGATAGGCGTGACAAGTGCCCACAATGCCCGCCAGCTGGGCGGCTATGTCATCGGCGACAAGCGCGTGAAGCAGGACCTGCTGCTGCGCAGTGCCCGCCTGTCGGGGCTGTCGGCCGAGGACTCTGCCTTGCTGGCCGATAAGTATAAGGTGCAGCGCATCTACGACTTCCGTGGCGAGAAGGAGATTCTCGCTGCCCCCGATGTCATTCCTGGCGATGCCAGCCACCTCTCGCTCTCGCTGGCATTCAGCAAGGGGGAGGAGAGCAGCCAATTCGACGTTAAGGCTGGTAGCGAGCGCGACATAGTGAAGATGCTGCTCTTGTATGCCGAGCATCCTGCTGTGCAGGCAATGTGTACCAACATGTACGATGTCATCCTCCTCGAGGAGGCATCGCAGGAGGTGTACCGTCAGTTCTTTGCCGACCTCGTGACCCTCGACCCCGAGGAGGGTGCCGTGCTGTGGCATTGCACACAGGGAAAGGATCGTGCAGGCTGTGCCTCGGCCCTGCTGCTTGCTGCCTTGGGTGCCGAGCGCGACCTGATCGTGGCCGACTTCACCCTCTCGAAGCACTACTACGACCCTCACATCGCACAGATAGAGTTCACCACCGAAGCACAGGAGATGGCCCTTAGCACCCTCATCAGTGCCAACCCCACCATCTTCGAGGCTACGCTCGATAAGGTGGAGGCCCGCTACGGTTCACTCCGCGGCTACCTCACCCAGTGCCTCGGCGTGACCCCCGAGATGATGGAGACCTTGCGCGAGAAATTTCTTGAGTGAAGAGTTATGAGTTTAGAGTGAAGAGTTGCCCTGCGCTGGATCCTTCGTTCCTCAGGATGACACTATCGCTGAGAAATTTAAATATTCGATAATTGATATATCATTACTTATTTAAGAATATCCCTTTTCACTCAATGAAAAAACTATTCCTATTCTGCTTGCTCTCGGCACTCCTCGTGCGTGGCTATGCGCAGCAGATTACCTTCACTCCGCAGTGGATGCCACAGAGCCAGTTTGCGGGCTACTATGCCGCGCTGGAGAATGGTTACTATGCCGAGGCTGGGCTTGATGTCACCATCAAGCACCCTTCGGCATCGTACAGTTCGATGAGTATGCTCAAGGATGGCACTGCCAATATCATCACGGCAGAACTCATAGGGGCGATGATGGCGACCGATAAGGAGCTGCGTCTCGTCAATCTTTTGCAGACCACCCAGCACTCCACCCTCGTGCTGATATCGCGCATTAAGGAGGTACGCCAGATGGCTGACCTCGCAGGACGCCGCGTAGGCACGTGGAGAGCGGGATTCAGCGAGATACCTCATATCATAGACGATGAGCAGCAGCTGGGCATCGAGTGGGTGCAGTTCACCAACCCCTTGAATCTCTATATCTCTGGCGCTATCGATGCCGCGTTGGCAAAGAGTTACAATGAGCAGGTGCTCTTCGCTATGGCGGGCATAACACCCGGGAGCGTGATCAGCTTTGCCGATATGGGCTACGACTTCCCCGAAGATGGCCTGTATGTGACCGAGGCATTCTACAACAAGTACCCCGAGCAGTGCCGCCTGTTTGCCGAGGCATCGCGCAAGGGATGGGAGTGGGTACGCAGCCACCGCGACGAGGCACTCGACATCGTGATGAGGCATGTCAAGGCCGAGAAGGTACCCACCAACGTCTACAACCAGAAGTGGATGCTCGATGCCGTGCTTCAGGAACAGGAGGATGTCAAGGGCGAAGCTCCTTCGTATACCCTGAGTGCGGATGACTTTGAGCGTCTCAACGCTACGCTGCTCAAGCATGGCTACATCACCAAGCCTGTCGTGTATAACCGATTTGTAGGAGGCAATCAATGAATATGACCAAGAAAAAGACCAAGGAGACCGTCTCGGGGCGTCTCATGACGCGTGTGCTCATCGTCTCGGCCCTCATCTTCACGCTCACCTTCACGCTCTTCCTGCGTATGGCAGCCAGCAAGATGCGCCACGAGGCCACCGAGCATGCCCATAGCGAGCTATCCAATACGATACACCAGATCGATGCCGTGCTGAGCTCCGTGGAGATTGCCATCGAGAACACGGCATGGATGGTGCCCCAGTTCTTGGGAACTCCCGACTCCATGTATGTCATCACCGAGCAGCTGCTTCGGAACAACGCGTTCATCTACGGCTCGGCCGTAGCCTTCGAGCCCGACTATTTCACCTCCGAGGGCCACTACTTCTCTCCCTATTCCTACCGAGACGACGATGGCACCATCCGTTCCAAACAGCTGGGCAACGATACCTATGACTACCACTATATGGACTGGTACCAGATACCCAAGCTCCTCGACCGTCCCTACTGGAGCGAGCCCTACTACGACGATGGCGGTGGCGAGAAGATGATGACCACCTTCTCCAAGCCCCTCTACGACAGTGAAGGCCGCCTCTACGCCATGCTCATTGCCGACCTCTCGCTCGAGTGGCTCACCGACCTCGTGAGCGGCATACAGGCCTTCGACAAGTCATATAACCTTATGGTGAGCCGCAACGCCTCGTTCATCGTGCATCCCAACCGAGAACTCATCCTGGGCGAGACCATCTTCTCCTCCACCTATGGCGACACCAGTGAGTCGCTGAGGAAGATGCAGAGCGACATCTTGGGCGGTGTGGCAGGCGAGGTGCTGCGCGATATGGGTGGCGACAAGTATTTCGTCTTCTACTCCCCCGTGGAGACCACCCAGTGGACCGTAGCCATCGTGTGCCCTCGCAGTGAGCTCTATGCCGAAGTCGTGTTGCTGCGCGGCATACTCATTATCCTGTGCCTCATCGCCCTGCTGCTCATGATTGCCCTCAGCTACAACGGCATCCGCAAGGTGGTAGCCCCCATCGAGGAGTTCTCCGACGTGGCCAAGAAGATAGCCCAGGGGGACTTCACGGCCGAGCTGCCACAGATACGTTCCAGAGACGAGCTCAAGGAGTTGCACGACTCGTTCGAATACCTGCAGCACTCCTTGGTACAGTACATCGACGAGCTCAAGTCGACCACGGCCAATAAGGAACGCATCGAGAGCGAGCTGCGCATCGCACAGGGCATACAGATGGGTATGATCCCCAAGATATTCCCTCCCTTCCCCGAGCGCGACGACCTCGCGCTGGCAGCCCGTCTCGTGCCCGCCAAGGAGGTGGGGGGCGACCTCTACGACTTCTTCATCGAGGACGAGAAGCTCTACTTCATCATCGGCGACGTGTCGGGCAAGGGCATCCCCGCCTCGCTTGTCATGGCCGTCACCTGCCGCCTGTTCAGGGCCGCGGCATCGCATCACGACAAGCCCGAGCAGATTATCGCCTCGCTCAACGACTCGCTGTCTGATGGCAATGAGCTGGGCATGTTCTGCACAGCCTTCATGGGAATATTGGACCTCAAGACCGGACACCTCAGGTACTGCAATGCCGGACATAATGCCCCCTTGACGATCGCTGCCGATGGCCGTGTGGCCCCGCTCCCCGTGGTCCCCAACCTCCCCCTGGGCATGTTCGAGGGCTTCCCCTACGAAGGACAGGCGATAGAGCTCGAAGGGCAGATGATGCTCTACCTCTTCACCGATGGGGTGAACGAGGCCGAGAACACGGCAAAGGAGCTCTTTGGCGACCTGCGCCTCGAGGCACTGCTGCGCCGCGAGGCCTCACAGGAACCCACCGGCATCATCGACGCCACTTTTGCCGAGGTACAGCGCCATGCCTATGGCGCCGAACAAAGCGACGACATCACCGTAATGTGTATAAAATACTGCTAACTATATATGGAAAAGTCAATCATCCTTGCCAATGACATCGCAGAGCTCAGCAAGCTCCATGCCTTCATCGAAGAGGTAGGCGAAGACCTCTCACTCACCCCCGACGTGGTCTTCAACCTCGACCTTGTCATCGAGGAGGCCGTGGTCAACATCATCCACTATGCCTATCCCAAGGAGGAGCACCAGTACATCTACCTCTCGGCCCATGTGCACGAGGGCTCCATCGTGTTCGTGCTCACCGACACGGGTAAGGAGTTCGACCCCACCCTCGCCCCCGAGGCCGACATCACCCTCTCGGCCGACGAACGCGAGATAGGCGGCCTCGGCATCTTCCTCATCCGTCAGATCATGAACGAAGTGCGCTACCAACGCATCGAGGGCAAGAACGTCCTCACACTGGAGAAGAGGCTCTGAACCAACCTTACATACAACAAATACAGGGGGTGCACGTTTGCACCCCCTGCTTTGTTTACACGCTATCGGGGTTAAGGCTATTCCCAGAGGTTGCCCCAGCTTCCGCGTCGGCCTGGTGCATTGAAGTCGTCATCGGTGCCCAGTGTCTCATTGCTGCCCATATACTCGTTTGAGGTGGCCAGCATGGACAAGGGTACGATGTCCTCAATCATAATCTTAGGCTTGATATATGCTTTCTTCATAAATATATTTCTGTATTGTTGTTTGTTCTCCACGGACGGATGGTTCCATCCGTGGAGAATAAATAGTATCAGAATTCTTGATTAAAAGACCACTTTTTTACCATTGATGATATAGAGGTTACCCTTTTGGGGGTCGAGCACGAGGCGGCCTTGGAGGTCGTAGATGCGGTCATCAGTCAGCTCTTCTGTCACCTCGAGGTCATAGATGACCGTGGTGCCCTCTTCGTTCTCTTCGCCTACCAAGCGCATGCGTATTGACTGTGCAGCGAACTCGGTAGAAACTATGGGCGAGCCATCTCTATTCGCCATGGTCAGATAGAGGCGGAAAGGAACCAATGAGGTCTCCAGGCCCATCTTCTGCCATTCTCCGTTTTTGTTGATGGCGTAGACATAGTTGCCACCATCTAGTTCAGCGCTTACGGTTTTCGCATAGACACCCTTTACGGCATACTGCTTGAAGGCCGATGAGCAGGTAACCTCATTCTGATACTCGGGCGCAGTGCTGTACAATGTTGCGAAGCGCTGGGTGATGTTCAGGTTCACAGCCTCGTCGTTCTTGGGGCGGATGACATAGGGATAGTTGGCATTGAGTTTCTTGCCTCTGTTCTTGATCTTGATAATCTCCACTTCCCAACCGTCGATTTCGCCATTATCGTCGTTGTCATAGCTGCGCACGTCGTTGATGTAGGCCACGTCGTAGTTGGCGAGGAAGTCCTCGGTGAGTTCAACCTGGAAGGGCACGTAGAGTGCGTTCCATGTGTTGTTGAGTGTGCGTGTGTAGGTCAGTTCTCTTACGCCCTTAATCTTCGCCACCTCATACTTAGTGTAGTCTCCGTCAACGATTTGCATGCTTTCGTCAATATTCTCATACATCTGTACGGAGGGAAGCGTACCGCCTAAGGTAGACTGCAGGTAAACGCGGTAGGGAAGCAGCGCTTGACCGCTCTCGCGATACCAAATATCGTCATCACCCAAAAGATACATATGCTGGCTATTCACCTTCTCTGCTGAGATGGTGGCCAATGTACCTATCATCTTATAGTGGTCTGCAGCTACTTCAGGCATTCTGGCAGGAGCAACAGGAACCACAGTCTCTTTCTGAGTGCTGAGGGACATGTTCTCATCAGTCTGAATTACATACGGGGTGTTGGCCTTCATGGCTCCTATTATAGGTGATACCATTATGGCCTCGTTCGTACTGCTTGTCAATTTATAGGCAATAGCGCCCACAGGTACCTCCATGTCGAAGGGTAGGCAGAGGATCGATGTCTTACCCTGCTCAAACTGACGGTCATAGCTGATGGCGCTGGCCTTGAATTCGCGGGGCACGGCATAGTCGGCCTCGTCTGAGATGGTGAGGTAATCGCACTTCAAACTGCCCTCGCTGCCATATACCACGTTGGTAAAGCCGGTAGCCGTGAAACTCTCGGGAGCGTAGATGAGTGCATGCTCGTTGATACCCAGGTTGCCGATGTTGCTCTCGGTGAGCACGCCCTCGGCAATACACTGTGAGAAGTCTGCCCACTGCAGCTTGGTATTGGCTGCAAAGACGCCATCCTCCACTGAAGTGAGTGTAGCGGGGAGCGTAATCTTCTGCAACTCCGAAAGGGGCGCCAGCGTGCTGGCCTTGAGGGTATCTACGCCGCTCTTACCCAGTGAACTGAGATCCTTCATGCTGTTGTGGTGGATAAACCATCCGTCGATGTCGGTCACGCTCGGCAGCTGGTCATTGTTCATCACGGCATGAGAGCCGTAGGCGCGGAACAGCGCATCCTCATCATACTTGGTGCAGAACTCCTTGGTGTGGGTGGTGTACTCCTCGTCTGCTGTATAGTTTTGATAGAGGCTGGCAGGTATATACATCTTTTCTACCTGATAGGGCTGGTCTGATACGGGGTCAGTGAAGGCATCGCCGTTGAGCTCGGGCTTCTCATTGCAGAGGAAGACGATGTTCTTCAAGTTCTTGCACTTGCCAAAGGCGTCGTTGCCAATTTCGGTAGTAGCATCACCCACGACGATGGTCTCGATACCGAGGTTGTCGTAGAAGGCGTTGTCGTCAATCTTGACTGCGTCCTTGGGCAGGATGACGGTCTGTAACTTGTCGAGCTGCCAGAACATGTGTTCGGGGACAACATTGTCCGCTTCCACATAGTCGTTATTGCCGTCTCTGTTGAAGCAGATGTTGTCGGGGTCGGTGCAGATGGTAGCCTCGTAGAGGTCGAGATAGCTCATGCGGGCCAATGCCACCTCATCGCCATCCTCCTCTTCGCGTCCGCCGAGCATACGCAATACGGCAATATCCTTACCGTTGATGGGGCCAATCACCTTCAATGCAGTTAGGTTGATAAGGTCACCACTGATACGGCCAACATTGCTGGGTGAGTCCATATCCACGGTAAATCCGAGTGCTTCGCCCAGTGTACCCGCTTCGGTCACGGTCACCACCTTTATCTCGTCTCTCAACTGCCTGAATCCTTGAATGTGGTCAGCATACTGCGGCCAAGCCTGGCGGTACTTGTCCTCCTCACCATTCTTTACATAGATGACAAAGTCTTCGGGCAGGTCTTCCAAGGCATCAGCGGCCAAGGTAGGTGCCTCTTCGCAACCGACATAGAGTGCGGTGAGCGAGCTACAGCCGCGGAAGGCGCCTGCGCTGATTGACTTCACTCCGTAGGGCAGCATCACCTCCTTAAGAGCAGAGCAGCCGCTCAGCGAGTTGTCGCCCAGCTCCTCCACCTCGGTGGCGAAGATCAGCTCTCTGAAGCGTTCTATATTGATGTTACCCGCGATGACATTCTCAAAGCTCTTCAGCTTGCCCAAGTCGTCGGTGGTGTAGATGCGCTTCTCGGCCAAAGCATGAATCACGGCATCGTTCTCGAAAGCCGAAGAGATAGAGTCGATGCGGGTGTAGTATACATAGCTACCCGAGAGGTGTGCACGGGTGGCGTTGGTGGTATAGAGCATCGGTATGTGGGTATCCTCAGCCCATGCATCGGCATCTGTTGCAGCCACCTGGTCGCCAAGCATAATGAGCTCTCTCAGCTGGGGGCTGTCGTGGGTCACCTCCTCGCCGATACTCTGCACGTTGTCACCGATAACCAAGCGGCTCAGTACGTTACAATCGTAGAAGGCATTATCCTTAATCTTCGTTGCGCTTTTGGGCAGGATGAGTGTCTCCAGCTTGTCGAGTTCCCAGAACATGTAGGTGTCGATGCTGTTGTCCTCGGTGATATAGTCGTTCGAGCCATCCTGATTGTAGTCTGCTCCACCTGCCTTGATGTGTGCATCATAGAGGTCGAGATACTTCAGGCTACCAGCATACACCACTTCGCAGTTGTTCACATCGCGGCCACCCAAGAAGCGGATAACGCCCACGTCGGTGCCGTTGATGGGGCCCACAATCTTCAGGCTGTCATACTTGCCGTAGTTACCGCTGATGGTGAGCGGGTCGGTACCCTCGATGGTGAGGCCCAGCTTCTCGGCCAATGTTCCGGGCTCGGTGAGTGTCACCTCGAAGATGCCCGAAGGCTTGCTGCTCACGGATTGGATATGGTCGGCATGCTGTGTCCACTCCTGCTTGTAGGTCTCTACAGCCGCTTCGGGCACATAGAACACGTAGTCTTTGGGCAGACCGCTAAACACGTCATTGCCCAACATAGGCGGGTTGGCTGACAGGAAGGTGAGGCTCTTGAGCTGGCTGCAGCCTATGAACGCTTCAGTGCTGATGAAGAACACGCCTGCGGGGATCACCACATCGTCGAGCACTGCGCAGTTCTTGAAGGCCTGCGCGTAGATGCCCTGTAGTGTCGAGGGGAGCTCGATGCTCTGCAGCTTGGTGCAATTCATGAACATAGCCTCGGGCACAGCGGTGAGGTTGATGTGCTCGAAGGCCTTGAAGTCGCGGAATTCGGCAAACGCCTTACCCTGGAACTTGCCGTTCAGCACAGTGGGGTCGGTTACCTGCATCACATCATAGATGTCAAAGGTTTCATTCCAAATGGGTGAGTAGTATTTCATGCCGCAAGCCTCGAGTGCCTCCTTCAATGCGGGGTCTTCGGTCATGATGAAGCTGGGAAGGAAGCGGTCCTCATATTTTGCCCATGCCGTGTCGGCCTTAAACTCATCCACGGCGGTGGTCACCATCTTGATCTTGAGCTTGGGACTGTCTTTGAAGACATCCTTGCCCAGCATTACGCGGTAGGGAGCCATGGGCTCTACACTATTTTTGCCATCGGTGCGGAAGTAGAGCATGTTGATATACTCCAGGTTGGAACAGTTGGCAAAGGCTTCATCCTGAAGCACGAGTTCCAGGTCGGTGTAGGCATCACCGAGACCAGCAGCACCCTTGAGGTCGAACATCGAGATACCCTTGAGCTCCTCGCTACCATAGAAGGCCTTCTTCTTCACATAGTCGAGCTTGTAGTTGTTGTAGGCACCTGCGTCGTTGAAGAGGCATACCTCGCCATGAGTACTCAGGCTCTCAGTGTCCTGACCTATGATGTGCACATGCTCGATGTTGTGTGAGCTTAGGTAGGTCTCCTTCTTGCGTGAGTTGTTCTCGAAGCTATAGCTGTACTTGGCGCCATGGGTAGCAAAGTCAACCGTCTCTTCAATGTCCACCACCTCGAAGTTGTCCTTATATTTACCCCATACCGTGTTCTCGGCAAATTCCTCGTACTTCTCTCTGCCGATGCGAATCTTCAGCTTGCTCATGTCGCAGCCTTCGAAGAGGTCATCGCCGCAAACGATGAAGTTTTCAGGGCCGAGAGCCACATCGCGGTCGGGGTTGGTGTCGGTACTGCGCATAATCAAGTCCAGCGTCTCCAGATTGGTACATCCCTTGAAGGCTTTGTCGGGAATCAGTACCGTCATAGAGGCATACATCTCAGCTGCGTCTGCAGACAAATCCTGGAACTTGATTGTCTTGAGATTGGTCTTGCCGTGGAATGCCGTTTCACCGATAGCCACAGTCTTGTAGTTGTATGCCGAGCCTATATCATTATATAGGGTGATGGTCTCACGGTTTTCCACATCCTTCACATACATGTGGTAGATGGTGTGCTTGTTCTCGGTCAACAGCCATTGCCCCTCTAACAACCAGGTAGGTTCGCGGCGTGCCTTCTGTCCTATCGTGTTGGCCACATAGCCCAAACCATTGACACCAGAAGGTGTTGCTGCACTCACACCGGCAGCGATCATATAGTAGAGTCTGGTGGCAACTATAGGACGCACAAATTCTCCTGCCATAAGATCAGAACGAACTAAAGCATAGTAGTGGGCCCTTTTAATTTCCCTAAGAGCAAGTCCTGTAACACCATCCTTTATTGCTTGCGACAATGATTTTTCTGCAGCAGTAAGTCCTTGCGCCGCAGTCTTAAATGCATTATCAAGTGTAGCTTGCGCCGTTGCTTGCGCCGATGCTTTCGCTGATGCTGTTGCTCCAGAAGCCAGCCCCCAGGTAGCGACGGTGATGGCAATCTCAGCACCGATGATGGCAGCGTTCCACCATGATGACTGCAAGCGGGTGAGCTCCGAGGTGGGCAGGGTGTTGAACGACTTGGCCGCATAATCATAGGTCACACCCTCGTGGGTGATGGCGCTATAGGTGGTAGGCATATAGTCTGATGCCACAATCTTGTCGGCATACTGGCTCCAGTTCTCATCAATCAAGAAATAGTTGTATAACTGAGGAGCCACCACGATGCGGAAGTTCTCGTGACAACCGTCAAACACGTTCTTGCCGATGTAGATATCCCAAGGATAGAGCATCTCGTGGCGGTTGCTGCCATCGGTGGTGAGGTAGTACATGTTGAACTCCGTCAAGTACTTACAATCCTTGAAGGCACCATTGTGAATCACCATGCTAAGCGAGGTGTTGGCATTCTCTGATGCCGAAGCACAGTCCTCGAACACCACCTTCTTGATGTGCTCGTTACCACGCAGGGCGGTGCTGTCGATGGCAATGGTCTTGTAGTTGTAGCTGGTACCTATGTCGTTGTAGATACGCATCTCACCGCCAAGGTCGTCGAGTTCGTCATTGTTCACACCCGCGATGTGCATATACCAGGTCTCAGAGCCATTCTTTGCAGGGGTGAGCACCTCTTCGAGATTGAGGTTGCGGAACTCGGCATACCAAGGCTCGAGAAGCATCTCCATCTCATCAATTTGGCTGCTCGAGAGCTGGTAGCCATAGTAGCCATACAGCACACCACCCTCTTCTTCTGTTTCGGGGAGAGCGGTCGATGCCACAATCTTGT
Organism: Bacteroidaceae bacterium; assembly: GCA_045661085.1. Classification (GTDB taxonomy): domain Bacteria; phylum Bacteroidota; class Bacteroidia; order Bacteroidales; family Bacteroidaceae; genus UBA1189. Next base: position 6,950 of record JAZRFA010000082.1, on the reverse strand, counting down.
CAGCATATGGGCTCCAGTTGGGGTCGGCAAGGAACATCTTGTACACGAGCGGGTCCACCACGATGCGGAAGTCCTCGTGGCAGCCGTCAAACACGTTGCTGCCGATATACACATCCGTAGGCTTGAGCATCTCTTCATGGTTGGTTCCGTCGGTGACGAGGTAGTACATGTAGAGCTCCTGCAGGTTGCTGCAGTTCTGGAAGGCCCCGTCGTGGATCACCATCTTGAGCATGGTGCTGGCATTGCCCGAACCCGAAGCGCAGTCCTCAAACACGATCTTCTTGATGTGTGTGTTACCGCGCAGTGCGGTACCATCGATGGAGATGGTCTTGTAATCCCATGTGCTACCGATGTCGTTGTAGATGCGCATCTCGCCATCCAGGTCGTCGAGCTCCTCATTGTCTACACCCACGATCTGCATGTACCAGGTCTCGTCGCCGTTCGATGCAGGGGTGAGTATGCCATCGATGTCGATATTCGGGATCTCAGTCTTCCAAGGCTCGAGCAGCGCCTTCATCTCGGCCATGTTATCGCTTGAGAGCTGGTCGTCAAAGTAGCCATACTGCACGCCATCCTCCGTGTAGGCCACGGCAGCGCGGGTCTCTACGGTGGTGGCTACTGCTGAGCGTGTCAGTGGATTTACTCTCTCGATGGTGTCGCGCACCACGAAGCACTCCGCTACGGAGTCATACTCCATGGCCGAGGCGGGAATGGGTTCGGTGGCACGAGGGTAGGGGAGCGTCTTTACGCTGTTTACCTCCCTCTTATCCTCCGAGCTTTCTGCCCACACTTGGTAGGGCATGGTTAGCATCACGATGGATGTGATCGCTAACAGAGATAATGATTTTCTTTTCATCTTGTCATTGATTATTGGTTATGTTCATGTCGTTCTTTTTTATTCTGCTTCATTTGTTTTGTCTGCCAGCAGCTCTTCGATAAAACTCTCGAGCGAGAGCTCGGTGTCCATCCCTATCTTCTGGCGGAAACGGTGGCGTAGCATGAGCACGCTGCGGGGGGCGATGGCCAGCAGCTCGGCGATGCGCCTGTTGTCCTGCTTGAGGACGATGAGCATCGATAACAGCTCCTCGCGACGGGTGATGGAGGGCACCTTCTCTCGCAAGCGGGGTAGGAAGAGAGGGTGTAGCATTTCGAAGCATTGGCGGAACTTGGTCTCTCCCTCTGTCTGCAGGATTGCCGGAGTCAGGGTCTCCAGCTCCTGACGGTTGTCCTTGTCCTTGAGGAAATCCCTTATCTCTTGCTCCCGCTTTTCCTTCTCGGCATTCGACTGCTTCAGCTCCTGCGACAGCGAGGAGAGCTTCTCGTGGGCCCTGCTTATCTGGATCTTGTGCCGTCTCTTCTGCCGGAAGAGGTACGCCACGATGCCAGTGAGGAGGGCGACCGTCAGCACTATGCCCACGATGAGCCATAGGCGATAGTAGGCCTGGCGCAACTCGACTATCCTCAGCCGCTGGCGCTTCTGCTCGGCCTGCAGGTGGGTGATGGTCTCCACGAGGTCGTAGCTGAGCCGACGGGCCTTGAGTGCCTGCTGTTCCTGCAGCATCAGTCGCACGTATTGCTCCACCTTGTCGTGGTTCTCGACCTTCAGATAGTGGCTCAGTATGGGAGCATAGTCGAGGGCAAAGGCAGTGGGCGAACCGATGAGGGCGCACATGCTGTCGAGCATTGCTTCGGCCATGGCGTCGTGGCCGCTCCTCAGGTAGGTTTGTCCCAACTGGTGGAATGCCTTGGCACGGTTCATGGGCGTGGCCTCACGGCTGGCGCGCTGCAGGGCCTCGATACCCGCCTGCAGGGAGTCGCCCCCCTGAAGGGTGAGGTAGGTGCCGCGCAGCAGGTCCACGTCCACCATGCCGCTGTTGTAGGGCAGCGACTGGCATCGTCGGCGGGCCTCTTCGGTGTAGTAGGCTATCGAGTCGGGCTCTCCGAGAGCATGCAGTGCCCTTCCTTTATGAATATAGGTCTGTGCCGACACCATAGGGTTGCGCTGCTCCATACCTCGCTCCACGCGCAGTGCTTCCGTGGCATACTGGTCGGCATACTCGGGCAGGCCCCAGTAGAGGAGGAGGTCGATGAGCGTGTGCAGGCTGTTGAGTGCGCCCAGTTCATCGTGTCTCGATAGGGCCTCCTCGGCGCTCTGCTTGTAGAGCTCCAGTGCTCGGCTGAGCTGTCCGTCCCGCTTGTAGAGCGAGCCCAGCATGGCCGTCACCCATTGCTGCCCCGAGGTGTTGCTGCACATCTCGGCCTGCGCCAGCGCCTCCAGACACCAACCGATGACCTCGTCCTGGTAGTCGGGGTTGCTGTAGAACACGGCTGCCGCGTAGGCATAGTCGCGGAAGTATCGCTCGGGCGTGGCGCGGTGCAGAGGTAGGGTGAGTGCCTTGAGCATCGTCTCCTCGGCCTCCCTCATCCGTTCCGTGCGCGACAGGGCATAGCCCAACACCGAGTAGTAGTCTCTGAGGCATTGGTCCTGCAGCGTGGGCGACGCCTTGTACACCTCGCGCAAGGCCTCGATGCACGCCTCGGGCGCTCCTTTGCTCTGGTAGGTATTCATCAGCTGCATCAGTGCCTCGGTGTGCAGGGTGAGCTCGTGGTCGGTAATCTTGTCTTTGTCGATGGGTTGTGCCAGGTAGCTCGCGAAGGCTTCGATGGCTTCGTCATGATTGCCGTTGCGCTGCAGGGTCCTCGCCTTGCGGTAGAGGCTCTCGGTGGCAGAGCTGGCACTGCACATCAGCAGGGCGGCGAGCAGTGTCAGTAGGGGTTTGCTCCAGTAAGGTAATCTCATAGGTGTAATTTCCTCTCTTTTGTCGGTGTGAAGTGTTCTTGCGGTATGCAATCCTATCTACAACGCACCTCTTTTGAGGGGGGAGCCGATGCACCCGTGTAGACACCCTATATATGAGCACTTGCTGTATACCGCATCAAATGCATTGCAAAATTACACAATCCCCACGTAGTAGCCCACGAGGAGGTGTTTACATTTTGGTTTACATTTGATGATTTTGTGATATTCGCGATACCGTATAGAGTAAAATGTAGATTAACATCCCTTCGGGAGCTGAAAATATCATCGTACTTTTGCGGCTCAAAAAACAGGTGTTTATTTTTCAAATAAACGACTCATGGACTAAAGTCCATAGTTTTAGAAACAAAACTAAAGTTTTGTCATCCTGACAGAACGTAGTGCCGGAACCTTTAGGTCGACGCCCGAAGGGGCTGAAGTCAAGGGAAAAGCAATGACAAAAGCAAAACATAAAATTTATAGAAACTAAAGTAGCTGCAATTAATTGCAGGGTTTTAACCCAAAATTAGATAATCAACGAACAATATGAAAAAGTTTGTCATCGCAGCATTGCTCTGCACGGGTATCTTCTCGGCTTGCGAGAGACTTATCTACATCAACGGAGACCCCGGGGCAGATCCCGTGATGGGCATTGACCTCTCATTCCTGCATGTGCCTGCCGAGGGCGACAGCGCTATCAATATTAAAATCAGCATATATACCCCTGTCGAGGGAGGCGTAGTCACTGCCGAGGCGGATCGTGAGTGGATCACCATCAAGGAGCTGACGAACGAGCGGGCCACCGTAGCGGTCGCCCCCAACCCCGCAGACACCACCCGCTACGGCCAAATCACCTTCTCTTACAACGATGAGGAGTGTACCGGCCTGTCAGTCGGGCAAGAGGGCAGAGAGGGGCAATAGGAACTATCGTTTTTTATAGTCTCTATAGCTGCAAAGTTGTAAAAGCTCTGCAAGCGGTACACGTTTTTCGGGAGAAATGGGCGGTTTTATCCTTCTCTTAGGTTACGAAAGTTTATAAATAGGTTGGCATTGGCAGAGCCGACCGACGGATTATTGTACAGAAACGCACCATATGAGTCATATATTCTTATAGGTGGCAGTGAAAATAATCTATCTCTGCAGCAATCAGATAATCAAAGCAAATAATCACTTCACTATAGCGAGTGTCTAGTACTTCTTTGTAAGTACTGCAATACTGATAGGGAGATACTCCAGTTTCTCTATGTCCAAATTGGAGTCCAGAGCCTTCTGGATTGCAGTCCTGAGCCTTCTGGATTGGAGTCCAAAGCCTTCTGGATTGCAGCTCGGACAAACATCTGTTATCAAGTGCAGGGTGCCGGTAAACTTGTCTCTGCCCTCGCTGGCTCTGCCAATGCCAACCGATTGATGAACTTTTGCGTACAGATATTTCTCTTTTTTTTATAAATCCAGCACTTTGTAGACCGAAATGTAGGATAGTTGTGCTTCGTTGTTTGCAAAGATTGGGGTATCTTTGCTCTTGAAAAACGAACATGAAACTGACATTCGGGTGGAGCTCCAGGCATTGGACACTACGCTCTGAACTCGACAAAAACATTTACAGAGATGAATACTCTAAATACGAAATGCTATATACGACGGATGGTGCTGCTCGCGGCACTGGCCGTGATGACCTTCGTAGGTGGCTATGCCCAAGAACCGGCTAAGGTTGGGGCTGTGGTCGACGGACTGGTGCAGAAGTACGGTGATGTCAAGGGTGTCGACTGTATGACGCTGGTCAAGGGCAAGGGGCTGGAGATGGTGAAGATGATGTTCAATAAGCAGTTCGGCAAGGAGTTTATGCGGGGCGTGACGAGCATCACCATCATCGAATATAGCGAAGCCTCGCAAGAGACCGCTCAGGCCCTGCGCAAGGAGACTGATGCCTTTGCCTCACTGCTCGAGGAGTTCAATCTCAAGGAGGATAGTGAATTTGCCGGCAATGGGTATATCCGAAGCTTTGCATCAGTGTCATCGGACACAGGCACCCTGTCGGACTTCATCATCGCCGTGGAGAAAGACGAATCGAAAATGATTATGCATATGGCGGGAGTGATTAAGATTGAGCGATGATTTTATTAGCGGAGACAAGAATTCTAAACAGAACAATGAAGCTACTGACACCTATTAACATTGTTATAGCATTGGCCGCTTCGTTTGCTGCCTGCACACGGGGAGAGGGTGTATGTTCTCAGGGCGGGGATACCTACCCCCAGGCGGAGTGGGACTACGCCAAGGCCATCCTTATGCATACCCCCGGCGAGGAGCTCTTCGACGGGGTGGCTCATCCCTATGCGGGGCTGTTTGAGTACTACTTCGACGTGGACAAGGCTGCCGAGGAGCACCAGGGCTACATGGAGGCGCTGGAGCGCAATGGCATAGAGGTCTACACCGTGCGCGAACTGCTGGAGCAGGTTCCCATGGAGAAGCTACGTGACTGTGCGCGACATGCCCTCACCTACGACACCTCGGCCCTGACCGACTCGGCAGCTGCCGAGAACGAGGCCTATCGACAGCATATCATCGGTCAGATGTCGCGTGCCGACCTCATCCGCTGCATCGTGCTGCGCCCTACGGTGAAGCTCTCGCCCACCACAAACAACACGGGTGTGGAGGCTACCTATACACACGACCCACTGATGAACCTCTACTTTACCCGTGACCAGAGCATCACCACCCCCAAAGGACACGTCATCGCTCAGATGAACTCGTCGCAGCGTGCCGATGAGACTCAGATCGTGGCACTATGCTATGAGCAGCTGGGGGTGGAGCCCATACTGACCATCACTGGCGAAGGACGACTCGAAGGGGGCGACTACCTGCGTGGAGGCACTATCTCGTATATCGGATGCGGTATGCGCACCAACCTCGATGCCATAGAGCAGATGATGCGTGCCGACGCCTTCGGGCACGATACCGTGGCTGTCGTCGTAGACCGCAAGTGGTGGCAGATGCAGATGCACCTCGACACCTACTTCAACATCATCGACAAGGACCTGTGCACACTCGTCGAGAGCCGCTACCTCGCCAAGGAGGGAGAGCCCGAATGGGTCACCGTGGACCTCTACACAAGACGCCACGGGGAGAAGGACTACGAGCTGATACAGCGCGAGATACCCTTCGTGGAGTTTCTTGGGCAGAGAGGGTTCACCATCATACCCATCAAGCTCGAGGACGAGCTGCACTATGCCAATAACTTCCTCACCATCGCTCCGCGCCATATTATGGCCGTGGCAGGGCAGTCGGAAGAGCTGCAGAAGGCCTTTGCCGACCATCGCGTGAAGGTGGAGTGGATACCCCTCGAGACTCTCATCAAGGGATATGGCGCTGCACACTGCATGACACAGGTCATAAGGGCACGCTAGAGCCCCTCGGAAGCATAATGCAATGCGAGCTACATCAGCACAAGTCCGCCGACGCGAAAGGAGCGTCGGTTGCGACGGCAGCGCGGAGCATTAGCGCTGCTTGCGACAAAGGGGAGGTTTATCTCCCCCAGAGGAGCGTGCTTTAGCACCATTAGGTTTATCTCCCCAACCTTTAGGTCGCTGGCCGCATGGGAAAAGCAAAGGAGTCCTCTCCCTAGCGCTAAATCAGCACTAGGGAGAGGATAACAAGGCCGACGCCTCTCACTACTCGGATAAACAGTTCGCTGTACATAGCTGCACGCATTTAGGACATACAGCTCACCACACCGATAGAGCCAGCGATGGCGGTGAGCACGGCGATTAACACTTTGAGCAACTTGCTCCAATTGAAGGATGCAGACATGGGATTCCGTTTTTAGAGTTAATAAATCATCTTTCTCCGCGAGAGCGAGCGAGTGAGCGAAGAGCTACGAGCGCTGCAGTCACTCTTCCCTCTTCACTCTCTACGCCATCGCCTCGCTTGAGATGCGCTTCAGCGAGAACTTTATTGTTCCTTGCTTTCGCGCCCTGGCTTCGGCGATGGGCTATGCCATCGCCTCGCTTGAGATGCGCTTCAGCGAGAAGTCCTTGGCGATCTCCTTTTTGAGCTTGGCTTCGGGGCGGAAGACGATGCGGTGGCCCTTCACCATGCTCGAGGGTGAGAATTCCTTCTGGGCCATCACCTCTGCGGAGTAGCACTTGCCCTGGAT
>JAZRFA010000081.1:0-25340 GCA_045661085.1 Bacteroidaceae bacterium | reverse complement strand
GGCCGATGCCATGGCCGTGCTCGGTGCCATCCGCCCCAAGATCAAGAAGGCGCTCCTCAACGGACAGCGCGTAGTGCTCACCGACCTCGGATCGTTCCATATCAGCATCCAGGGCAAGTGCTACTCCGCAGAGGTGATGGCCCAGAAGGAGTTCTCACCCTCGAGCATGGTGAAGGGCCACCGCATCGTCTTCCGCCCCGAAGCCAAGCTCAAAAAGGAGATCGCCAAGGACTTCTCGCTGAAGCGAATCTCAAGCGAGGCGATGGCGTAAGCCATTGCCGAAGCGAGGGCGCGAAAGCAAGGAACAAATAAAGTTCTCGCTGAAGCGTATCTCGTCTGAGGCGATGGCGTAAGCCATTGCCGAAGCGAGGGCGCGAAAGCAAGGAACAATAAAGTTCTCGCTGAAGCGAATCTCGTCGGAGGCGATGGCGTAAAAGGGAGTGAAGAGTGAAAAGGGAAGAGTGAAGAGTGACTGCAGCGCTCGTAGCTCTTCGCTCACTCGCTCGCCCCTCGCGGAAAGTTTTAGCCTCCCACGGATGGACACGGATTAACACGGATTTTGCAAGTCGCTTCGCCCTTGCTGCCGTCCGGATGAAAACACTCGGCAAGCAAGCCGACACACGCGAGTGAAACGATGCGCAAGATTCGTGAGATTCGTGAGATTAGTGTTCTACAAAAAAACATGTCATCCGCGTGTTTCTCTTTTGACCACGAAACGAAGTTCGCTGGCCGCAGGGAAAAGCAATAACACGGATAACACGAATAAAATACATCACTTCGTTCGTATGTTAATAACTACGTCGTCAATTTATTATGAAAGTCAAACTAAAAATCAAGCAAGTGAACAGAAATACTCAGAACTCATCATTGAACGCCGCACCACTCGCTGTGGAGGGCGACAAGAGCGGAGGCTCCTTCGACTGGAGCAAGTTGCTCAAAGTATTAATCGCTATCCTCACCGCCATCGCAGGTTCGCTCGGTGTGGTGAGTTGCATGGCCTAAAAGTGTGAAGCTATGTATAGCGAATTGTTTATCCGAGTGGTGAAAGGCGTCGGCCTTGTTATCCTCTCCCTAGTGCTGATTTAGCGCTAGGGAGAGGACTCCTTTGGGGAGATAAACCTCCCGTCGTCGCAACCGACGCTCCTTTCGCGTCAGCGGTCTTGTGTTGATGTAGCGCAAGGCTGTTCTCCTCTCGGCTTGACTCCGTCTTCCTCCTTTACGCTCGCTGAAAGAGTTCAAGCAAGCTTGACTCTTGCTTGCTCATGCGTCGGTTGCACTATCTTTAATCCGCTATGCGGCTTGAAATTAGGCTGCGGCTCGGAAATGCCTAAATATATTTAATGTTATTGAATCTCTGCCTCGCTCAATTAAGAAAATATTTTTACTTTCTTAATATTCACTCGTTGAGATTTGGCATTTCTCTCGCCTTGACTCCGTCTTCCTCCTTTACGCTCGCTGAAAGAGTTCAAGCAAGCTTGACTCTTGCTTGCTCATGCGTCGGTTGCGCTATCTTTAATCCGCTATGCGGCTTTTAGATAGGCTGGGCCTCGGAAAACAACAAGTAAACTTGTGTTTTCTCTCGGCTTGCACTATCTTTGCAAAATCAATTAAACCTTTGGTTTAGCGAGGAGTCAAAATACAGATATATAACACATTTATAGATGAAGAAAAACATATTGCTCCTTCTCGTAGGAGTGTTGCTCCCACTGAGCGCTGCGATGGCGCAGGGTAGCGTGAGAGGAAAGATCGTGGATGAGACAACGGGCGAACCGGTGGAGTTTGTCAACATTGTGGTTACTCCGAAGGGGAGCACCCACTTGGCTGGCGGCACCATCACCGATGAACATGGGGCCTTCCATATCGAAAACATCGGGTATGGGAGCTATGTGCTCACGGTGTCGTACATCGGGTATCAGAATGCTACGCGAGAGTTTGCCCTCTCGGCAGCGGCCAAGCATGCGCACTTCAAGCAGATTGCCATCAGCGAGGATAACCAGATGCTGAAGGAGGTGGAGGTGACGGGCATACGCTCGCAGATGAAGTTTGAGATTGACAAGAAGGTGTTCAACGTGGACCAGGCCATCGCGGCCACGGGAGGCTCGGCCTCGGAGGTGCTGCAGAACATCCCCTCCGTAGAGGTCGACACGGAGGGCACGGTGTCGCTGCGCGGCTCGGAGAGCGTGACGGTGTGGATCAACGGTAAGGCACAGGGCCTCACGGCCGACAACCAGGGCGACATCCTGGAGCAGATGCCTGCCGAGAGCATCGAGCGCATCGAGGTCATCACCAACCCCTCGGCAAAGTATAGTCCCGAAGGCACGGTGGGCATCATCAACATCGTGCTCAAGCGTGACCGCAAGGCGGGCTACTATGGCAGTGCGCAGGCGGGAGCGAGCATGTATGACCTCGACTTCGGGGGCTACAACGCGAGCACCAACATCAACTACAGCAGCGGCAAGCTCGATGCCTATGCCAACATCAGCTACCGCGAGCGCCATCACCGTAACGAGAACACCAGCTATCGCGAGAATTATCGCGGGGCCGACACGACCTATCTGGATCAGCTCGGGCAGGGCAATATGAATGGGCGCAACATGTTTGCCCGTGCCGGACTCACCTGGCACGTGACCGAGAAGGACCACCTCTCGCTCGACCTCATGGGCATGATGGGCAGTCCCCGCCGCACGAATGTCATTGACTATACGGGCGGACAGGTGGTGGGCGGCAGCTTGGTCGAAAACTACACCCGCAACCGTACCACAGCCAGCACAGGACAGATGCTCATGTATAACCTCAGCCTGGGCTACAAGCACGAGTGGAGCACCACGCACTGGATTGACTTCACCGCATCGCGCCACCACTGGGGTAATGAGAACCAGAGCGAATATATAGACAGCACCTATCGCGGTGGGGTAGCCGAGTATGGCTCCTATCAGTTGCAGGAGAATGCTGGTAATAGTGTCGACTATGAGCTGCAACTCGACTACGAGAATGCCTTCAACGAAAATCATAAGATACAAGCAGGCTATCGAGGAACCTTCACCCGAGACAATAGCCCGGTGATCACCTATGCCGACCCCGACAGGCAGCAGGAGATAGAGAGCCTGTACAACCGCTTCATCTACATCCGTGACCTACATGCCCTCTATGCTACCTACTCGGGCAAGCTGTGGCAGAACTTCGGCTACCAGGTGGGCTTGCGTGGCGAGTACTATGCGGTGTCTACCGACTCGCACCACAAGAAGGATGGGGTCATCAGCACCCATCCTGAGAAGATTGATCCCGTGTTCCAGCTCTTTCCCAGCGTGTTCCTTTCATACCAATTGCCTAACGACAATGAGCTGCAAGTGAACTATACCAAGCGTGTGCGCCGCCCGTGGGGTGGGCAGCTCAACTCGTTCCATAACATCAGCGACTCTACCAATATCTCGTTCGGTAACCCCTTGCTGAAGCCCGAGTACTCGAATGCCTTTGAGCTCAACTACCTCAAGTCGTGGGAGAACCACATGCTCTCGGTGTCGGCCTATTACCGCACCACCGACGACATCATGCAGCGTATCTCCTACATGGAGAATGGCATTATGTACAGCACCTCGGACAACGTGGCACAGCCGCTCTGCTCGGGTGTGGAGATCGTGGGCAAGAACCGCCTCTTCGGCAAGCTCGACCTCACCACCACGCTCAATATGTATTACTATAAGCTCGAAGCCTTTGACTTCACTCTGCCCAATGGAGCCAACCTGCATGGTGATGCCAGCGAGGACTTCTCATGGAACATCCGCATGATGGGTACCGTGGGCCTGCCCAAGGCATGGTCGCTGCAGGTGACAGGTATGTACAATGCCAAGAGCGTCATCGCACAGGGCTATCGTGCTCCCAACTATGGCCTCGACGCCGGTGTGCGCAAGCAGTTTGCCGGTGGCAAGTGGAGCTTCTCGCTCAATGGACGCGACCTGCTCAACTCGCGCCGCTTCCACTCGGTGAAGTGGGGCCCCGACTTCTACCAGGAGAGCAGCAACTTCCGCGGCGGTCGTCAGATAAGCGCTACGCTCACCTATAGCTTCGGCAACATGCGTGCCAAGAAGCCTCGCAAGATGGATAGCGGTATGTCGCCCGAGTATGGCATGGGTGGCGACGGATTGGAATACGACATGTGATTTCATATTGCTCGATAGCGGAAAAATGCAAGTAAACTTAACTTCGTTGAATCTCTAAACAAGAAAGTAAACTTTCTCGTTACATTCGCTCGTTGAGATTTAACTTGGATTGAATCTCTGCCTTGCTCAATAAAGATAATACAAGTATTTCTTTATATTCGCTCGTTGAGATTTGGCATTTCGCTCATCTTTTATTACCTTCGCCTCGTTAAACACGTAAGTAAATCAGAAAGGAATAAAAGCGACAAAAGATATGGAATACAATTTTAGAGAAATCGAGAAGAAATGGCAACAGTGGTGGGTGGATAACAAGACCTACCGCGTGACCGAAGACCCGGAGAAGAAGAAGTTCTATGTGCTCAACATGTTCCCCTATCCCTCGGGGGCGGGACTCCACGTAGGACATCCGCTGGGATATATCGCATCGGACATCTATGCCCGCTACAAGCGTTCGCAGGGATACAACGTGCTCAACCCCATGGGCTATGATGCATACGGACTCCCCGCCGAGCAATATGCTATACAGACTGGTCAGCACCCTGCCATCACCACGGTGCAGAACATCGCACGCTATCGCGAGCAGCTGGATAAGATTGGCTTCTGCTTCGACTGGGACCGCGAGATCCGCACCTGCGACGCAGAGTACTACCAGTGGACACAGTGGGCATTCATTAAGATGTTCGGCTCATACTATGACAACACTCAGGGTAAGGCCATGCCCATTGAGGAGCTCGTGGCACACTTCGAGCAGAAGGGCTCGGAGGGTATCGATGCCGCCCAGTCTGAGGAACTCACCTTTACTGCTGAGGAGTGGAAGGCGATGAGCGAGAAGGAGCAGCAGGAGGTGCTGATGAACTACCGCATCGCCTACCTCGGCGAGACCATGGTGAACTGGTGCCCCAAGTTGGGTACGGTGCTTGCCAATGATGAGGTGGTGGACGGTGTGTCGGAACGTGGTGGCTACCCCGTGGTGCAGAAGAAGATGCGCCAATGGTGCTTGCGTGTGTCGGCATACGCTGGTCGCCTGCTCGATGGATTGGACAACATTGACTGGACCGACTCACTCAAGGAGACCCAGCGCAACTGGATTGGCCGCAGCGAGGGTGCCGAGCTTACCTTCAAGGTGAAGGATAGCGATGTGGAGTTTGTCATCTTCACCACCCGTGCCGATACCGTATTCGGTGTCACCTTCATGGTGCTTGCCCCCGAGAGCGAACTGGTGGCTACCCTCACCACACCCGAGCAGAAGGAGGCCGTGGAGGCTTACCTCGACGCCACCAAGAAGCGCACCGAGCGTGAGCGCATTGCCGACCGCCGCGTGACGGGTGTGTGGAGCGGCTCGTATGCCATCAACCCCTTGACTGGCGAGAGCATCCCCGTATGGATTTCTGACTATGTGCTCGCAGGCTACGGCACAGGTGCCATCATGGCGGTGCCCGCTCACGATAGCCGCGACTATGCCTTTGCCAAGCACTTCGGCCTCGAGATTCGCCCCCTCATCGAGGGTGCCGACGTATCGGAAGAGAGCTTCGATGCCAAGGAGGGTATCATGATAAACTCACCCCGTCCCGAACAGGTGGGCGAGTGCGACCTCGTGCTTAATGGCCTAACCGTGAAGGAGGCGATTGCACGCACCAAGGAATATATCAAGGAGAAGGGCCTCGGCCGCGTGAAGGTGAACTACCGCTTGCGCGATGCCATCTTCAGCCGCCAGCGCTACTGGGGCGAGCCATTCCCCGTATACTATAAGGAGGGTATGCCCTACATGGTGCCCGAGGCATGCTTGCCCATCGAGCTGCCCGAGGTGGCCAAGTTCCTCCCCACAGAGAGTGGCGAGCCCCCATTGGGACACGCTACCGTATGGGCTTGGGACACGGTGAACAACTGCGTGGTGGAGAACGAGAAGATTGACAACCAGACCATCTTCCCCCTCGAGCTGAACACCATGCCTGGCTTTGCCGGCTCATCAGCTTATTATCTCCGCTATATGGACCCCCGCAACCACGAGGCACTCGTGGATGAGAAGGTGGGTGCATACTGGCAGAATGTGGACCTCTACGTAGGTGGTAGCGAGCACGCTACAGGTCACCTCATCTACTCACGTTTCTGGAACAAGTTCCTCTTCGACCTCGGTCACAGCGCCAAGGACGAGCCCTTCCAGAAGCTCGTGAACCAGGGTATGATCCAGGGACGCAGTAACTTTGTGTACCGCATCAAGGATACCAACACCTTTGTGTCACTGAACCTGAAGAAGGACTACGACGTGACTCCCATCCATGTGGATGTAAATATCGTAGCCAATGACGTGCTTGACCTCGAGGCCTTCAAGGCTTGGCGCCCCGAGTATGCCGACGCCGAGTTCATCCTCGAAGATGGCAAGTACATCTGCGGATGGGCGGTGGAGAAGATGTCGAAGTCAATGTACAACGTCGTGAACCCCGATATGATTGTCGAGAAGTATGGCGCCGACACCTTGCGTATGTACGAGATGTTCCTTGGTCCCGTAGAGCAGTCGAAGCCTTGGGATACCAACGGTATCGACGGCTGCCACCGCTTCTTGAAAAAGTTCTGGAGCCTCTTCTACGGACGTGGCGAGGAGTTGCTCGTGACCGATGAGGCTGCCACTAAGGAGGAACTGAAGTCGCTTCACAAGTTGCTCAAGAAGGTGACTGGCGACATTGAGGCCTTCTCATACAACACCTCGATCAGTGCCTTCATGATCTGTGTGAATGAGCTCTCGTCGCTCAAGTGCACCAAGCGCGAGGTGCTGATGCCGCTCGTGGTGGCTCTTGCCCCCTTCGCTCCCCACGTGTGCGAAGAGTTGCACGCCCTGCTCGGCGGCACAGGCTCGGTATGCGATGCCCAGTGGCCCGCATTCAATGAGGAATACCTCAAGGAGGATAGCGTGACCTACTCCATCTCGTTCAACGGTAAGACCCGCTTCACCATGGATCTTGCCGCCGACCTGGACAACACCACCATCCAAGAGACCGTACTCGCCAACGAGAATACACAGAAGTACATCGACGGCAAGGCCATCCGCAAGGTCATCGTCGTGCCGAAGAAGATTGTGAATATCGTAGTTTCATAATTTAGGAATGAGGAATTAGGGATGAGGGGTTTTCCTTAATTCCTAACTCCTAACTCCTAACTCCTAATTCAAAATACTATGCAAACCTTTCTGTTAGACAACAAACACAGGTTATTGCGCGAGGTCAAGGACTATCTCGCCATCGCGCTCGGATTGTTCATCTATTCCTTGGGATGGAGCTGTTTCATGCTGCCCTACCAAATCACCATGGGTGGTGTCACGGGTATCTCGGCCATCGTTTACTATGCTACGGGCATCGATATGCAGTTGGTATACCTCAGCATCAATGCGGTGTTGCTCCTCTTTGCACTCCGTCTTTTAGGTTGGAGATTCTGTCTCAAAACCATCTATGCCGTAGGTATGCTCACCGTGATGCTGGATATTACTCAGACTTGGTTTATGGACGACAACGGACAGTTCATGCAGCTCCTCGGCCCCGGACAGGACTTTATGGCTTGCGTGCTTGGAGCCGTGGCAGCTGGTATCGGTGTCGGACTTGCCTTCACGCACAATGGTAGTACCGGCGGTATGGACATCGTCAACGCCATCATCAACAAGTTCCGTAACATCAGTTTCGGCCGTGCTACGATGATCTCGGATATCATCATCATCAGTAGCTGTTACTTCGTGTTCAACGACTGGCGCCGCGTGATGTTCGGCTTTGTCGCACTCGTCATCATGAGTGTCACCCTCGACTACTACATCAACAGCACGCGTGGCTCGGTGCAGTTCCTCATCTTCTCCAACAAGTACGAGGAGATTGCCGACTTCATCAACTCTAAGCTGCGTCGTGGTGTCACCGTACTTGATGGTACCGGCTGGTACAGCAAGGCTCCCCGCAAGGTGCTCGTGGTATTGGCCAAGCGACAGGATGCCGTGAACATCTTCCGCGTCATCCACGATATCGACCCCAACGCCTTCGTCTCGCAAAGTAATGTGACGGGAGTATATGGAGAAGGATTTGATAAGATAAAGGTGAAGTAATCATGAAGCAAAAGATTGTATTTGCCACCAACAATGCGCATAAGTTGGAAGAGGTGGCAGCC
The DNA here is from genome assembly GCA_045661085.1 of Bacteroidaceae bacterium. Classification (GTDB taxonomy): domain Bacteria; phylum Bacteroidota; class Bacteroidia; order Bacteroidales; family Bacteroidaceae; genus UBA1189. Next base: position 17,046 of record JAZRFA010000081.1, on the reverse strand, counting down.
ATCTTGGGCGAGAGCTACGAAGTGCTCAGCTTGCGCGATATTGGTTGTGAAGCTGATATCCCCGAGACTGCCGATACCTTTGCAGGCAATGCCTTGCAGAAGGCACAGTATGTGAAGGAGCACTATGGTTACGACTGCTTTGCCGATGATAGTGGCTTGGAAGTCGACGTGCTCGATGGTGCTCCTGGCGTGTATAGCGCTCGCTATAGTGGTGGAGGCTCTGAGGCCAATATGGACAAACTTTTGCATAATTTAACGGGGAAAACCGAACGTGGCGCACAATTTCGCACAGTTATCGCGTTATTGATAGGTGAAGAGACTCAACTGTTTGAAGGTATCGTACGTGGCTCTATCATTGAGGAACGTAGGGGTGAGGGAGGCTTCGGATACGACCCCATCTTTGTTCCTGAAGGCTACGAACACACTTTTGCCGAACTGGGCAGTGAGGTGAAGAACCGTATCAGTCATCGCGCCAAGGCCGTAGAATTGTTGGCTCAGTATTTGAATAAAAAAGGATAATTGGATGAAACGACTTCTCACACTGATAGTGATATTGCAGTGCTACATATCTTCTGTATGTGCAGGTATAGGCTCGTGGCGCTTGCATATGGCATATCATAATGCTACGCAGTGTGTGGTTGTAAATGACGAGGTCTATGTCCTCAGTGATGGGTCGCTGTACTCCTATACGCCTGCTACTGATTTCGTAGAATGCTATGACAAGTCGAATATCTTGAGCGACCAAGGCATACGCCATATTGGGGTATGTGAGAAAACGAACACACTGGTCATCATCTATGAAAATGCTAACATTGACCTTATTCATTCCGATGGGAGTGTGGTGAATATTACCGATTTTGCCAATGCCTCGACCTTTGACCCTCAGGTGAACGACCTGCGCATCATAGAAGGAAAAGCCTACTTGGCGACCAACTTCGGAGTCATAGTGCTTGATGTCGAGCGAGAGGAGTTTGGCAATACCTATGTGCTTGGTAAAACGACGCACAGTTGTGTAGAGTTAGATGGGATTCTCTATGCCGCCACTGCGGAGGGATTGTATAGCGGCGACACACGTAGCAATCTGCTCGATGCCTCCAACTGGGAGCCGCTGAATAGTAATGTATACGCACAGCTTACTATCTTTGATAATAATCTGTTGGCGTTGAAATCGAAGGAATCGGTCTATTCAGTTAATTCCTCCGATGGTAGCCCCACACTCTTCAGCAAAGGCAAATTTACTTTCCTTCATTGTACAGATGGAATGCTCTTGATTGGAAATAAGACCAATGTCTTGGTCTATTCTTCGTGGGCAGATTATACCCAACTTACTTTTGATGATGGTACGGTCAACTACTTTGTTGCAGATGATGGTACCTTTTGGACTTGCAATGGCACCAAGGGCCTCAACGGATATCGTTACGATGCGGAGGAAAAGTGCGTTGTGCTGACCGTGTCGGGCATTATGCCCAATAGCCCAGTACGCAATTACTGCCAGTATCTCAGTTTCGTTGATGATGACCGTTTACTCATAGCTGGTGGATATATTAATTACTTTGACTATCCGCACCTTCATCGTCAAGCTACCTTAATGATGTATGAGGATGGTGTATGGACTTCATTTGAAGAAGAAGGGGTAGCCAATCGTATAGCAGGAACCTTTAGGAATATGACTAGCATTGTACAGGATCCTAAGGATCCTAACCATCATTACGCTTCATCATTCGGACAAGGTATATATGAGTTTCGCGATATGAAATTTATCAGGCAGTATACACATGTAGAAAAGCCGGGTTCTCCTGATGTGATTGCTTCGCCTTTAGAGTCAGCCGTACCTTATAAAAAAAATGGTAATCCCAATTACGAGTACACTCGTATTAGCCGGTTGTCGTACGACAAATGGGGTAACTTATGGATATCCAACGCTGATGGTGGTGGCAATGTGACTTCTCCTCTCAAAATTCTGAAGCCCGATGGTTCCTTTGTAAGCCTTTATTACGATGAGTTGGAATATCTGCCTACGGTGACAGAAATTCTTTTCGATAGTCACGATCGTGTGTGGGTGGTGAGTATGCAGAACGAGGTTCGTCTCTTCTGCATCGACCTCAATGGTACGCTAGAGGATACCAGTGATGATCGTGTCAGGGTTTTTAATGAGAAGTTTGTCGACCAAGATGGTGGCTCAGTTGAGGTATATTACATTAATGACATAGCTGAGGACCACAATGGAGATATTTGGGTGATGACCGACAAGGGACCCTATGTGCTCTACAACACCGAAGAGGTTTTCAAGGATGACTATCACTTTACTAAGATTAAGGTTCCTCGCAATGACGGTACGAATTATGCCGACTATCTACTCGATGGAGCCTACACTACCTGTATCGAGATTGATGCTGCTAACCGTAAATGGATAGGTACGCTCAGCAACGGAATCTATCTCATCAGTGCCGATGGCTTGGAGGAGATACATCATTTCACTAAAGACAACACCCCTCTGCCTTCTAGTGTCATCGAAAGTCTTGCACTGCACCATAAGTCGGGCGAGTTGTTCGTTGGTACTGACAAGGGACTTGTGTCTTATATGAGCGACGCTATTCGTCCCGAGGAAAGCTACGAAGAAGAAAAGGTATATGCCTACCCCAACCCTGTGACGCCCGACTACGATGGACTCATCACTGTTGTGGGCCTCAAGGCTAATAGCCACGTCAAGATTATCAATACCGCAGGGCGTCTTGTGGCTGAGGGCACCTCGCTTGGAGGCTCTTTCATTTGGAACGGTCGTACTCTTCAGGGACAGCGTGTCGCCACTGGTATTTACTACGTTTTGGGTAGCGATGAAGAAGGTAATGAGGGCATAGTGACCAAAGTGCTTTTTATCAAGTGATGTTCGTATAGGACTAAATAAAAAAGTCAATCAGGTCTTGCATCCATCAAGTAAGGCGGATCCTTTGGGACCCGCCTTAACATTTCTATGTCGTAGTCTAACTTGTTCAAGATTTTTTCAACTGCACCTCGATGACGCACTGCTCTATGCCGTGGTGAGTGAGTAGGGCGCGGAGGGAAGATTTTAGTTTCTCTGCCTCTTCAAGTGTGGTGAGCAGCGAAGTCGCGAGTACAATCTCTGCAGCGTGATGCTCATTGTCTAAGCTCCATACATGCAGAACCTCTATGTCAGTGACGCCTGAGTGGGCTTTGATTTCTGTTTTTAATCTATCGTAATCAACACCTGAAGGCACTCCTTCGAGCACGATGCGGAAAGCGACTATGAGGTTGTGCACCACATTATACAATATGTAAAGCGATATACATATCGAGAGGATGGGGTCGAGGAGGGGAATCTCCACGAAGAGCATCACGGCACTGGCGATGAGCACGGCCACCCAGCCAAGGCAGTCGCCCAGGAGGTGCAGTGACACCATGCGCTGGTTTACGCTCTCTCCCTTCCAGGTGCGCCACACCGCCAAGCCCTTGAAGAGGATGGCCAGCAGGGCAAACCACAGCATGCCCTCAGCATTAACTTCCTCGGGATGGGCCATGCGGCCTATGCTCTCGTAGAGCACGACGGCCGAGCCACTGAGTAGGATGAAGGCATTGACAAAGGCTCCCAGCAGGGTGAAGCGGCGGTAGCCAAAGGTGAAGCGATGGGTGGGCTTGTGGCCAGCGATGCGCTCAAACATCCAGGCCAGGGCGATAGATACCGTGCATCCGAGGTCGTGGATAGAGTCGGAGATGATGGCCATGCTGTTGGTGAGCCATCCTCCGATGATGGAGATGATGGTAAAGGTGAGGTTGATGAAGAAGGCCGAGAGTATGTTCTTGCCTGCGGCATTACCATGCAAATGGATATGATCGTGTGCCATAATGACTTTTTATACCGTTTCTTGTTAATAACTGCGCAAAAGTACGAATTTATAAAGAGTTTAGCAAATAAACAAGACCTTTAGCCTGCTGTGCAGTCTTTAGGTACTCCGCTCGCTGAGAAATATCAAAGCAGGCTTTGTATTTCGCTCGCTTATTCGTACCTTTGTCCCATATATTCAAGACTGAAGACAATGAAGATTGCACTTATAGGTTATGGCAAGATGGGTAAGATGATTGAGCAGATTGCCCTTCAGCGCGGACATGAGATTGTCTGCATCATCGACATCGACAATCAGGATGACTTCACCTCCGAGGCCTTCCGCTCGGCCGATGTGGCCATTGAGTTCACCAACCCCATGGTGGCCTACAGTAATTACATGAAGGCCTTCGCTGCTGGTGTAAAGGTGGTGTCGGGCAGCACGGGCTGGCTCGAAGAGCATGGCGACGAGGTGCGCAGCCTCTGCACTGAGGACGGAAAGACCCTCTTCTGGTCGTCTAACTTTAGCCTGGGTGTTGCCGTGTTTGCTGCCGTAAACAAATACTTGGCCAAGCTGATGAACCGTTTCGATGAGTACGACGTAACGATGAGCGAGACGCATCATATCCACAAGCTCGATGCACCGAGCGGCACCGCCATCACCCTTGCTGAGGGCATCCTCGAGAACCTCGACCGTAAGGCACGCTGGGTGCCGGGCACGTTGCTCGCTGCCGATGGTACGCTCAGTGGCACCACCGAGTGCGCTGCCGACGAGCTTCCCGTGAGCTCTATCCGTGAAGGCGAGGTGCCGGGTATCCATAGCATCCGCTACGACTCCGAGGCCGATAGCATCACCATCACGCACGATGCCAAGAGCCGCCGCGGCTTTGCCCTCGGTGCCGTGCTTGCAGCCGAGTACACTGCCGAGCATCAAGGTCTGCTTGGTATGAATGATTTGTTTGACTTTTAATATTGACAACGGACAACAGACAACAGACAACGGTCTGTGTGAACGACGAAAACTGCCATCCGGATGGAGTCTGTAGTCCGTTGTCCGTTGTCCGTTGTCCGTTGTCCGTTGTCAAAAAAAATATATACACCTATGAATAGATTCAAGCAAGCCACTGCAGTGCAGTGGATAAAATGTGGCATTGTGATTGCTCTGTACCTCCTGTTCCTCGTGTGGATCAAGAGCTGGTGGGGACTCGTCGTGGTGCCCTTCCTCTTCGATGCCTACATCACCAAGTTCATCCCCTGGACCTGGTGGAAGACCGCCAAGAGCGCTGCCGTGCGCAGTGTGATGAGCTGGGTCGACGCCATCGTGTTTGCCCTCGTGGCCGTGTACTTCGTGCACATCTACTTTTTCCAGAACTACACCATCCCCACCTCATCGCTGGAGAAGTCACTTCTCGTGGGCGACTACCTCTTCGTGAGCAAGGTGTCGTATGGTCCGCGCAAGCCCAACACGCCCCTTACCATGCCCCTCACGCAGCATACCATGCCCGTGACCGGTGGCAAGAGCTACATCGAATGGCCCCAGTGGCCCTACGAGCGCGTCAAGGGATTGGGCAACGTCGAGCTCAACGACATTGTCGTGTTCAACTACCCCACGGGCGACACCATCGTAAGCAATCCTCGCTTTGCCGCCAACGACTTCTACAAGATGGTGAGCGATATCAGCGTCGAACTCAATCGTGGACAGTACCCCGTAGTGGACAGTCTCACGGCTGCCGAGGAGCGCGTGGCGTATGATAAGTTCCTCTCCAAGGGCCGCAGGTACATCGCAGCTCATCCCGAGGTGTTCGGTGAGGTAGACTGGCGCCCTGTAGACCGCCGCGAGAACTACGTGAAGCGTTGCGTGGGTCTGCCAGGACAGAAACTCGAAATCAAGGATAAGGTCATCTACCTCGATGGTGTAGCCAACAAGGAGCCCGACAACGTGCAGTACAGTTACTACGTTGCCACCAAGCGTCCCATCAGCGAGAAGTTGCGCCGCGAGGCAGGCATCAGTAAGGAGGACCTTGCCAACCACAACGCCAACAGCAGCCTCTACCTCTTGCCCCTCACACAGCAGGCTGTGGAGACACTGAGCCGTCACACCGAGGTGGTCGATAGCATCACCCCCATCATCGAGGAGCAGGGCCACGGGCTTTATCCTGTGAACAAGCACACGGGCTGGAGTGTCGACAACTACGGTCCCCTGTGGATTCCCAAGCGTGGTGAGACCATCGCCCTCACCCTCGACAACCTCCCCTTCTACGAGCGCCCCATCGCCGTGTATGAGGGCAACGACCTCGAGGTACGCGATGGCAAGATCTACATCAACGGTGCCGAGGCTACGGAGTACACCTTCACCATGGACTACTATTGGATGCAGGGCGATAACCGCCACAATAGCCTCGACTCGCGCTTCTGGGGCTTCGTGCCCGAAGACCACGTCGTGGGCAAGCCCATCCTCATCTGGCTCTCACTCGACAAAGACCGCGGCTGGCTGGACAGAAAGATTCGTTGGAATCGTATGTTCCGCATGGTAGAGAACTACAATTAACATTGGCTATTAGCTAGTTGGCTGTTGGCTCAAAGCTCACAGCAATTGAGAAATATTAGAACAAGATTGGGTGGTCTCATGGTCACCCTATCTTGCTAAAGCATCATTCTCGGTAAAGTATTTATAATAACAGGAGGGAGTATTAAAAGGGAGTCACAGCAAGGTGGCTCCCTTATTTCATCCTTACACACAACCCGTCACGGCTCCCCGAGGAACTGGACTATCGTCCTCACTTGGGCTCGGGTGAGCGTCTTGGTTTTCTCCTTGTAGCCTTGGGCCACCATGGCCTCCCACATGCCGCGCGTGCCGTGCATCTCGCGACGGAAGAGGCGCAGGGCCAAGTCCTATCGCGTGATCCCTCACAATGTTGACTTCAGCCCCTACGCGCGTCGAACTTCGTTTCGGGATGACACAGCCAAAAACCATTAACCTATAACCTTTAACCCAAAGAACTATGTCAATTACCTACAAAGTCTGCAAATGCCGCAACCCCAAGAACCCCGACGCGGATTTCTTCAAGGGTACCTCGGTGAATACCGGTACCTATGACTTCGACGACCTTGCCGAAGACATCGCCGAGAGCACCACCGTCACCAAGGCCGATGCCATGGCCGTGCTCGGTGCCATCCGCCCCAAGATCAAGAAGGCGCTCCTCAACGGACAGCGCGTAGTGCTCACCGACCTCGGATCGTTCCACATCAGCATCCAGGGCAAGTGCTACTCCGCAGAGGTGATGGCCCAGAAGGAATTCTCACCCTCGAGCATGGTGAAGGGCCACCGCATCGTCTTCCGCCCCGAAGCCAAGCTCAAAAAGGAGATCGCCAAGGACTTCTCGCTGAAGCGAATCTCAAGCGAGGTGATGGCGTAAGCCATTGCCGAAGCGAGGGGCGCGAAAGCAAGGAACAATAAAGTTCTCGCTGAAGCGAATCTCGTCGGAGGCGATGGCGTAAAGGAACCTCCCCAACCCCCTCCTAAAGAGGGGTTTGGCCCCTCGCGGAGAAAGATGATTTTATTAACTCTAAAAACGGAATCCCATGTCTGCATCCTTCAATTGGAGCAAGTTGCTCAAAGTGTTAATCGCTGTACTCACCGCCATCGCTGGCTCTATCGGTGTGGTGAGCTGCATGTCGTGAACGGGGTAACGTTTAACGATTACCGATTAACGTTTTAACGATTACCGATTACTGTTACCGAAAATGATAACGATAACGAAGCTCACCACTCAAAGCTCAAAGCTCATAGCTCGTAGCTCATGGCTCAAAGGTATCGGCCTTGCGCTGCTTTCCCTGACGCTGATGTAGCGTATCTCTCCCTATCGAGAACTCGCCCCCACACATCTCATGGATGGTGGGGGCGTTGCTATGTATGACGTAGGGGACGGGGTTACTCCTTCACGATGGCGAAGGGTTCGTCCTTGACGTAGATGCGGTACTCCTTGATGGAGCCGGGAGCGCCCTCCTCCATGCGGGGCAGGTACTGCAGGGCGGTGAGCTGCTGCTTGCTGCCGAGGTTGATGATGAGGTGATGGGGCAGCTCGGCACCCTGTGCAGTGGCCCAGTAGGTGCTCTCCTGCAGGTCGTAGATGCGGTCACCGGTGCGGTTGCTGCGGCTCTTGTCCTCGCTATCGGCATACTGGATGGTCCAGGGCTCGCGGCTCAGGCGGTTGCCCTCAGCGTCAAGCAGGTACCACTCGGCAATGGCGGTGTAGACATCGCCGGTCTTCTGGTTGTTGATGACCTCAATGCATACGTACTGGCCCTCGAGGGTCTTACCGAACTTCTGCTCCTGCCAGCCGTTGCCGGGGCGGAAGGTGGCCTTGAGCGCGGGCTTCTCGCCCTCGAGAGAGAGCACGGTGCCGGGCTCGCGGTGTGTGGCGGGCACGGGGTTGCTCAGGCCATCGAGGATGGGGTGGTCGAGACCCACGAGCTTGTTCTCGCGCGGACCCTTGATGTCGAGGATGAGGATCTCGTTCTCACCCTTCTTGAGCCAGCAACCGGGCACGTAGAGGGTCTGCTGAGGACCGATCTCCCAGAAGCGGCCGAGGCAGTGGCCGTTGACATAGACGAGGCCCTTGCCCCAGGTGGTGAGGTCGAGGAAGGTGTCGGCCTTCTTGTCGACGGTGAAGGTGCCCTTGTAGTAACCTGGAACGAGTGTCTGTTGTCCGTTGTCTGTTGTCTTATAGTCCTTATTAAGAGTGAACTCGTAGGTGTTGGGGAAGAGGTATACGTCCCAGCCCTTGAGCTCGGTGGTGGTAGCCTCGCCATTGGCAGCTACGGTGGTGAGCTCTACGCGGTCGGTGATGCCCTTGAAGTCCTTGATGGCGCGGCCGAAGTTGATACGGCCCATAGCCTCTACGAGGATGTCGAGCACAGCACCTTCGCGCACGGAGGGGAGGGTGAGCACCTTCTCGCCGAGGCGACGGTCCATCTTACCGATGTACTTGCCATCAACGAACACCTGTGCATAGTCGTGAGCATCGGTGATGGTGAGGCGGCTCTGGCTGTCGGTACCCTTGAGGGTGGTGCGATAGAGCATTGAGCCCCAGCCTTGGTCGAACTCTTCCATGGTCTTGATATCCTCAGAGTGGATAGCCTCGGGGAGATTGTCGAAGATGGGAGCTACGGCGGTCATCTGGAACTCAGCCACGGTCTGCACGGGCATAGCTGCGGGCACCTCGGGGAGGGGCTTGCCATCGTTGTACTGGGCAAGCATGTTGCGCAGCTCGTGGTACTTGGGAGTAGCCTGACCTGCCTCGTTGATGGGGGCGTCGTAGTCGTATGATGAGCAGTCGGGTGAGAAGCCGGGGCTGTTGGCGCCGCTCCAGTGGCCGAATGAGGTACCTCCGTGGGTCATGTAGAGTGAGAACGAGATGTTCTTGTCGAGCATCTCCTGAAGACCTGCTACCATGTCCTTGGCGTCGCGAGTCTCGTGCTGACGGCCCCAGTTGTCGAACCATCCGCTCCAGAACTCAGAGCACATGAGCGGGGTGTTGGGGCGCAGCTCCTTCAAGCGGCGGAACTGGTTGTCGATGTTGGCACCGGTGCCGAAGTTCATCGTCCATACGAGGTCGTCGAGCGCGTTGAGCTCGAAGTTTGACGACCAGTCGCACTGGAACAGGGGCACGTCGGTGAAGCCAGCCTCGCGCACCATGTCGCGCACGGCAGAGACGTATTCCTTGTCCTGACCGTATGAACCGTACTCGTTCTCAACCTGCACCATGATGATGTTGCCACCACGGGTGATCTGAAGGTCGGCAAGCTGCTTACCCACCTCAAGCTCGAAGAGGCGCACGCGCTCCATGAAGTAGGGATCCTGCTCACGCAAGCGGATGTCCTTCTTCTTGAGGAGCCACCAGGGCAGACCGCCCACCTCCCACTCGGCACACACGTAGGGACCGGGGCGCACGATGACATACATGCCGTGCTTCTGAGCGAGCTTACAGAAGGCGCGGATGTCGTTGTTGCCGGTGAAGTCGTATACTCCCTCCTGCTGCTCGTGGATGTTCCAGAAGATGTAGATGCAGATGGAGTTCATACCCAATGCCTTGCACATCTCGATGCGGTGCTCCCAATACTCGCGGGGGATGCGGGGGTAGTGTACTTCGGCTGCCTTCACGGTGAAGGAGTCGCCGTTGAGGAGAAACTTCTTGTCTCCAATCTCAAAGGTTCCGGGCTTTGGCTGACAACTGGTGTAGAGCACCGAGGTCGATGCCACCAAGAAGCCTGCCAACAAGGTCAGAAGTGTCTTTTTCATAATCGTTTGTTGTGTTTTGTATAGTATGAATATATTGTTCCGTACCTTTCTTTACTTGCAGCGCTTCAATAGAGTTCCGAGACGAGCGTGAAGGTGCTTAGCCGCTGTCCAATGCCAGTCGGACAGGGTGTGTAGCACGAAGGTGTTGTAGTCATAAAAGAAGGCCACAGCAGGAATAACCAACAAGATGCACAGCACAGCCGGTATGGTGGGCAGGGTACAAAGTGCCACGATACTCCAAATGACAATAAGCAGAGGCCACAGGACAAGATTTACACCCAGACGAGCTGTATTGCAGAAGGCTTTGTCCTTGAGCTTGCCTACGATGACGTGAGACAACACCCACGCCGGCAAGGTGACAAGCGCACAGAAGAGATAGTAGGGCAAGGCACAGAGCAGCGCCAAGGTATTGCCGATGGAGGCAGCCAAAGGACACTTGTGACTTGTCGATGAGGGATGTATGTCACGCAGACGACGCTCCTTCTTGAAGGCGATGGCATCGGCATACAAAGCTGCCGTAGCCTCGGGGCTTTCCTGCACTTTCTTCTCCACGATATGCTTGATGGCCGACTGATTGATGGTGAGGCGTTCGGCAGGCGAAAGCGGACGACACTGTGCTGTGCAGAGCTTGGCGAGCTCCCACTGCGCATCGTAATCCTCAGTGTCGGGCACGTAGGCAATGAGCTTGCTCATACGTGCGGACAGCTCCTCGCGCAGCATAGCGAGCAACTTGGCGGGGGTCACCTCGCTCTCGTGCTGACGCACAAACTCGGTGACGTTGATGGGCTCACCATAGGTAGCCACCACGCCACTGCGGTAGCGGAAGTAGCGGCCATACTCCAATCCCATAGGCACGATGTAGACGGGACGCTCGTGGCCGAACTGCTTGTTGGCCTCCAGGGCGATATGGAAGATACCTTTGCTCAAGGGAAGCAGTGAGTGCTTGGGACGATGTGTTGCCTCAGGGAAGAGAGCCAAGGGGATGCGATGCTTGAGTACCTTGACGCACTTGGCGATGATTTCCTCGTTCTGCTTCACGGCAGCGTAGCCATCACGGATGCGGAAGATGGGCAGCATCTTAAAGAAGCAAAACACCTTCTTCAAGAAGGGCTTGCGAAAGATGTCGGCGCGGGCCATAAAGACCGTGTCGCTATTCATCGCGCGGAGGATGACCAGAGGATCAAGCAGCGCGCTGGTGTGGTTGCTACCGATGATGATGGCGCCATCCTTGGGAAGGTTTTCCTTCCCCTTTACCGTCAAACGGCGTAACGATAATCTGATGATGGGATTGACCCAGAAGATACGCAACAAGGTGTATGCGATGTTTCTACTGTATACTTGCACGGGGCGAATTGAAATTTAAAATTAAACTATGTTTTAGTCCAGTTGCGTTCGCAGAGCGATTTGTAAGTCACTTACATCGCGCTCGTTGGCACGAACTTTGAAAATTACCTCTTGAAAAATTGAATTGAGAATCGAAAACTAAAGTCGTATTGACAACTTTCAATTTTCAATTCTCAATTTTCAATTCAAGACTTTCTCTTTGCCCATACGAATCTGTCGCGGAGGCGGAAGATGCCTGCTGCCGTGAGGCCGGCGATGATATGCCAGATGCCCCACCAAGCGGTGACGATGAGCATACCGCCATTCTGCAGTTCGGGCGGGAAGATAGCGGGGTTGAACAGGAGGATAAGTCCAAGACCCGAGTTCTGGATGCCCATCTCGATGGTGATGGCGCGGCGGTCCGGACGCGGTAGTCTTGACAACTCGCCCAGCCAGTAGCCGGTGAAGAGGATGAGTCCATTGTGGATGGCTACGATAACGACAATCCACTTGAGGTACTTGACAAAGATATCGAAGTTGTTCCAGAATGAGATGAGCACCATACCGAGGAACACCACGATGGAGAGGTACTGCAGGGGCTTGTTGAGCGCCTTGGCCACCTTGGGAGCGTAGTGTGTAGTGAGCACGCCAAGTGCCAAGGGAACACCGAGCAGGATGAACACGGTGATGAAGACATCCCATACGGGGATAGCGAGTTCCTGTAAGGCATCGGCAGCGTGACGATTGAGGTAACGCACATAGAGGCTTCCCCAGATGGCAAAGTTGGCCGGTGTGGTGAAGATAGCTGCGGTAGTCGTTACGGCCGACATCGACACCGAGAGTTCACGGTTACCTCTTGAAATAGAGGTGATGAAGTTAGAGACATTTCCTCCGGGACACGACGCAACCAAAATCATACCCATAGCCACCATCGGAGTGATGTGCTTGTGGAAGATGACAATCAGAAGGAAGGTGATCGAGGGAATCATAATCCATTGGCCGATGAGACCAATGAGGATAGACTTTGGCTCACGGAACACCTTGGCAAAGGTGCCGGGCTTGATACCGAGTGCTACACCGTACATCACGATAGCCAAGGCAATGTTCAACAGGTCCATTCCGGACTTGCTGAAGTTGATCTTCACAGGATCAAGGTTTAGTAGTTGTTCGTACATAATAGGGAGACCCACCTAAATCCTCCCTGCAGGAAGGACTTACCGACAACGCGATAACGTGAGTTTTTTTGTTAATAGATAGGTATTATATTGTGAACTTTGCTTGTCGCGAGGACCAATCCCCCTCCCTCACAGGGAGGGAAGGGGTGGGTCTTCTCTTTACTTATAGCAAATTCATCGTATCGGTAGCAATCATCAACTCCTCGTCGGTGGGGATGACTACAACCTTTACCTTAGAGGCAGGAGTAGAGATAACTTCCTCTTTGCCGCGGAGACCCTTGTTCTTCTGAACATCGAGCTCCACGCCCATGAACTCAAGGCCGCGGCAAACGGCTTCGCGAGTGTTGTCTTGGTTCTCACCTACACCACCAGTGAAGAGGATGATGTCTACACCACCCATAGCGGCAGCGTATGAACCGATGTACTTGCGGAGACGATACTCGTACATATTGAGTGCGAGGGTAGCGCGGGGGTGACCAGCGTCTACAGCATCGCAAATCTCGCGCATATCTGAAGACACGCCTGAGATACCAGCAACACCAGACTTCTTGTTCAAGAGGTCAGAAACACCGGCAGGAGTCAAGCCCTCCTTCTCCATAATGTAAGTTACAGCACCACCATCGATGTCGCCACTGCGGGTACCCATCATAAGACCTTCGAGCGGAGTGAGACCCATGCTGGTGTCTACACACTTGCCATCCACAACAGCCGAGATAGAAGCACCGTTACCGATATGGCAGGTGATAATCTTGGTGCCTTCGGGCTTAATGCCGAGGAACTCGCATACGCGCTGTGACACGTAGCGGTGTGAGGTGCCGTGGAAGCCGTAGCGACGTACGCCATACTTCTCGTACAACTCGTAGGGAACGGCATACATATAGGCGTAGACGGGCATGGACTGATGGAAAGCAGTGTCAAACACCCCCACCTGAGGAATGCTGGGGAGGAGTGCAGTGATAGCGTTCACACCCTTGAGGTTAGCGGGGTTGTGAAGGGGAGCGAGGTCGTTGCAAGCCTCAAAAGCTGCCAACACCTCTTCGTTGAGCAGTACCGACTGGCTGAACTTCTCACCACCGTGTACCATACGGTGACCTACAGCGTCGAGTTCGTCGAGCGACTTGATGGCGCCGTACTCAGCACCTGTCAAGGTCTGAAGGATAAACTCCACACCGGCAGTGTGCTCTTGGATATCCTTTTCGAGGATTACTTTCTCGCCATTGGGGAGAGTCAACTTAAGGAATGAGCCGGGAAGGCCAATCTTCTCGATACCGCCCTGTGCGAGTACCGATTGGGTGTCCATCTCAAAAAGTTTGTACTTGATAGATGAGCTACCGCAGTTTAATACTAGGATTTTCATAACTAAATGAAGACCCACCTAAATCCTCCCTGTGAGGGAGGACTTACCGACATCTCGGTGATTGTGGGATATTTTTTATACGTTAATAATTACTTTGTTTTCAGCGAGCCCTGAGTCCCCTCCCTTCAGGGAGGGTTAGGGTGGGTCCCCCTTTTACTTTGCAGCCTGTGCCTGGCAAGCGGTGATGGCTACCATGTTGTAAACATCGTCGATAGAGCAACCACGTGAGAGGTCGTTCACAGGACGAGCAATACCCTGGAGGATAGGACCGATTGCCTCAGCACCACCCAAGCGCTGTACGAGCTTATAGGCGATGTTACCTACCTCGAGTGTGGGGAATACCAGGACGTTGGCCTTACCTGCAATCTCTGAACCGGGAGCCTTGCTGCTACCTACTGAGGGAACGAGGGCTGCATCGGCTTGCAGTTCACCATCAATCTTGAGCTCAGGAGCCAATTCCTTGGCGAGGCGAAGAGCCTCAGTCACCTTGTCTACGCACTCGTGCTTAGCAGAGCCCTTGGTAGAGAAGCTGAGCATAGCCACGCGGGGATCCTCAATGCCAGCTACGGCACGAGCAGTCTCAGCGCAACATACGGCAATCTGTGAGAGTTGAGCAGCATCGGGCACAGGAGTTACTGCGCAGTCGCCCATGATAAGCACACCATTCTCGCCATATTGAGGAGTCTGTGTAATCATCACGAAAGCGCCCGATACGCAACTGATACCAGGAGCGGTTTTGATAATCTGCAATGCAGGACGAAGTACGTTACCTGTAGTGTTCTCAGCACCTGCGAGCTGACCATCGGCATCGCCAGCCTTAATGATAAGGCAGCCGAGGTAGAGGGGGTTCAACACGAGCTTCTGAGCCTCCTCGTAGGTCATACCCTTCTTCTTGCGCAGCTCCACGAGCAAGTTGGTGTACTCCTCCTTCTTGGCGTGGTTCTCGGGGTCGATGACAGTAGCCTTACCGATGTTGGTGAGGCCCCACTCGGCAGCGAGTCCACTGATTTTGTCAGGATTGCCGATAAGAATGATGTCGGCTACCTCATCGGCAAGGAGGCGGTCGGCTGCTCTCAATGTGCGCTCCTCAGTAGACTCGGGGAGCACGATGCGCTGCTTGTTGCTCTTGGCACGCGCAATGATTTGACTTAACAGATCCATGTCAGTACCTTGTTTATTTTGTTTGTGTATATTATATGCCCAATTAAACACGTAGAGATACGAGCATTTGCAAAGGTAGCCTTTTTAATTCACATTTTTCCCATTTTTATAGGAAAATCTTCACTTCACCCCCGAGCGGACAGCAAGAAACACGTCGGAGCGGCCATCTGAGAGAGAGGGGGGTGTGTCAAAATGCAATTTTGTCATCCTGAGCGCAGCGAAGGATCTCGCAGAATCGGTGGCAGAGTCCATTGCGAGATGCTTCACATTCGTTCAGCATGACAAAGAATGAAAAGAGAGAGGGGGCCACCGTTATGGCAGCCCCCTCCCCTACTCGGACATTCTTCCTTGCGGAATCAATTCCACAGGTTACCCCATCCGCCGCGGCGGTCGTTGCTCATAGAGGCATCGGCATCGGTAGTCTCGTCCGAGACGTTGAAATTTTGGTTTGAAGCAGCCAACATCTCTACAATCTCCAAATCCGCAACCTCCATCGTGGGGGCGATGTATTGTTTCTTTTCCATAGTGCTTTCTTATTTAATGATTTTCTTTCCGTTAACAATGTAGATGCCCTTGGTGGGGTTCTCCACGCGGCGACCCTGGAGGTCGTAGACGACTGTTGTCTGTTGACTGTTGTCTGTTGTCATATCCACACCAGTGCTGCCATTTCCCTCGAAACGGATGGTGAATGAGGGAGCACCTTGCATGGTAGGTACTTGCAAGTATGCCTTGTGGTTGTAAACCAAGAAGTCTGCCTCTTTCTTGTAGAAGCCAGGTACACCATTCATTACCGTAAGCACATAGGTGGTATAGTCATTGCCGAGTGCTACCACTCTGTACTCAGCAGCACCAGCGTAGCCACGGAGCATGTTGCCCTCGGTCTCGGTAGCACCATCCTCAGCGGTGTAGAAGAAGTCGTATTTCTCGTTAGCTGTGCCGCGGAGCACTACACCTGTCTTGGCAGGGATGATGCCATCCTCAATCTGGGTCATCGTGATGACACCCTCGCCATTCTCCATCACGGGATTAGAGGTAGCCACGTAGGCTGTCACGCCCTCGGGGATGGTGGTGGCTGCATTAGCATAGAAGGTTCCAACGCCCTGTGCGCTGATGGTGCTCTCTACCTTAGCCTTTGTGGCGGCGGTCGAAGCGATGGGCTTGAAGGGGTTCTCCTCGGTGAACTTATAGGTACCGTTACTTGCCCAGTCGAGCGAGAAGCGTACGAAGCGCATCACGAATGCGTCAGACACACCATTCTCCTCGTAGTATACACCCAGTGTACCGTCGGGGAGTACTACCGTAGCACTATAGCAAGAGCCGCGGGGGCAGATGGTCTTGGGGGCACCGAAGGTCTCACCCTCGTCGGTAGAGAGAGCGATACTTACGTTCTCGCGGCTACCGCTGTTGGGGAGTGTCTGCAGGGCAATATCCCAGGGATTACCCTCGAGGGTAGAGCACCATACCATATACTCACCGTCGCAAGCGTTACCCGAGATACCGGTGGTAAAGCGTGTCTGTGAGGGGTACTTCCATGTGGCACCATCGTCTGAGGTCACATTGTGGTAGTTGTATCCGCTGGCACGTACGCTGATGGCGAGGTCGCCATTGTTGCGCTCTAAGGTCTTGGGCTCATCAGCGCTTTTTGTGCCGCTTGTACCACTTACGTACCAACTCTTACCGCCATCCTTACTCATGAAGAAGTAGAAGTTTTGACTATTGTCGGCCTCGCGGTTTACGAAGCTTGATACGAGTGTGCCATCACGTTTCTGCAATGCTGCGCCTGAGCCAGAGAAACCGCTCTTCCAAGTCTTCGTGTTGGGGTTATCGCAGTTGGCACCGAAGAGGTCGTCGGTGTGGTCTACGGGTGTGCTCCAAGTGAGTCCGCCATCGG
>JAZRFA010000080.1:0-28950 GCA_045661085.1 Bacteroidaceae bacterium | reverse complement strand
AAACACTCGGCAAAGCCGACAACTGCGAGCCTTTAGCGATGCAGTCTTTGTGAGATTCGTGAGATTCGTGTGAGGTAAAAGACTTATTATCTGAGAGAAATATATAGCAGCGTCTAATAAATTTATAATGCGTATTCCCTGTTTAATTAATATTTTTAGTTTCTTGACGGCGAGCACTCGCGCATATGGTCGCGACCACGTGCG
Organism: Bacteroidaceae bacterium; assembly: GCA_045661085.1. Classification (GTDB taxonomy): domain Bacteria; phylum Bacteroidota; class Bacteroidia; order Bacteroidales; family Bacteroidaceae; genus UBA1189. The sequence continues at coordinate 28,746 of JAZRFA010000080.1, read as the reverse complement.
TGTATGGTGGCGAGCATATGCGTACATGGTCGCCATCACGAGCAGTTATTTACAGCCACAAAATTAAAGAAAGATCCACACAAAAGCAAGCATTTACAAGCCTTTTTTATGTATACCATAGGGTATTGACATCGCATTTTCAATGTATTACTTTTGCACCATCAACGTTGACAGAAGCAAAGAACTTATTAACTTAAAAATTTAGGAACTAGAATGAACACACCCATTTTAACCACCGCGCAACAACAGTTGGCGGCAGTATTTGAACCTATTATGCCATGATGCGTGACCTTATCGAACGCAGCAAGGCGAGTAACAAACCTTCGGTGAGGGACAAGGCTTCCCCCTCCCGCCTCCCCCGTGAAGGCGAAGAGCCGCAGTTGCTCTCGGCTGCCGAGATATACGATACCCTATATGACATCGACCCACGCACGATGCGCGGTGTCAATCGCCAGAACTTCGGTGCCGAACTGCGTTCCTTCGGTGCGATGCGCACAAAGATAGGGAATCGGAGGGTCTACAAGGTTACCTCAAAGGTGAAAGGATAAAAGTCAACATCGGTCAACCCTGCTGACTGGGGTTGACCGATGTTATGCATTGTATAACAGTAAATTAAAGTCGTCAAGTCAGCTGGTCAGCTGAATTCGGAAGACTTGTTTTATAAGAGTGAGGGCGGATTTTCTTCGTCCAATTCATTAATCGTTCAACTTTAATCTTTAATAATCACCTTCTTCCCATCCTTGATGTAGACACCCCGCATGGGATGCGCTACGGGGCGGCCTTGGAGGTCGTAGTAGATGTCAGCTTGTTCAGACTTGGGAACTTCGATTCCAGTGTTGTCTTTCCAGAGGACTCCTTCTTCCTGTTGGTAGAGCATCGTATCGCCTTGCTTTACATAAAGGAGTGAATAGCCGACACCTGTAGTCCCAATCTCAGAAGAGGACAAGCCTGTAGCAGTATATCCAATATCTTCTATAAAGGAATGAAGAACAGGGTGAAACTCATACACGTCATCACCATTAAGACAACCTTCTTCTGTATCATAGCACTTTCTCACCCTCCCATCACCATTAGGCATTATCGTATCTCGTATAGCTATAAGCCGAAGGCATGTATGATGCTTATATACATTACCATAATAATCTGTATGAGGATTGTAAAAGAGGGTATCGCCTATCTCCATAGAATAATCGAAGACAAAATCATCACGTTGGTTCTTATCGGTGATGCTATACACTCGACCATCTTCCTCACGCATGTAGCGTCCAGAAGGTTTCATGTCCGAGAGGTCTTCATTACGGGCTGCATGCTCTATCTTATAAGTCTTTCCGTTGATTATGGTGTCACCCTGTAAACGGTAAGTTTCAGTCCAAAACTCTCCTCTGAAGCTATGTCTACAGACTGCCCACTGCTTACCTTCGGTGACGAGATAGGTCTTGCTGGGGTGAGTGTTTGATTCCTCACCCCATAGCAGCACTCCATTGCGGTAGAAGTTGACAGGATAACTCTTCCCACTACAACCATTGTAGGCCTCCATGGGAGAAAGAAATGGTTCGCTACTATAGCCAATCCCATGGATAATGGAAGTATTGTAAATTTCGATAGATGGAACTTTCTTGCCATCTTGGAGTATGATGGAAGAAACGTCCTCCACCTCTTCATACAGTTCCATCGTACCATCGTAATTGGTGCATATCGTGTCACCCACCTTCCATTTACGTGGAGTGAAATCGTATAAGCATAGCCAATAGTTGGGGGAATAAGGTTCATCGCTCGCATAGTTGAAATATACCAATCCATTGAGACTCTCGTATATTACACCATACCGCTTGGCGACGCCTCCAAGATTACTCCATACTACTACGCATTCGCGCCCATCAACAATGGTGTCATTGCCGATCCACTTGTTGTAATAAATGGTGTCGCGTGGTTCTATTTTTTCAAAATCGTCACTATACTCTGGACCATGATATACGTTAGTGGTATAGACCCTGTTGGCAGGGAAGAAGCGTTGTTCCCGTTTCTTGGGAAGTTCCTTGCCCCATAGTAACTCGTTCTGATAATAAAAACTGACGGGAGACCATATTGTTCCATCTGGTGGTATCAAACGATAGATAGGCTCAAAGAACGGCTCGTCTACATAGCCCATGCCGTGGATGAGTCTTCCGCCTGGTAAATTCGCCACTTGTCGGGTCTTGCCATTGAGCAGCGTAATGGTATCTATTGATTCTATGGGTAAATAGCTAACCTCGACATTTTCTGTATCTTCTAAGACTATGCTATCGCCTATATACCATACTGGCAATGAAAAATCGTAGAGCAGCCCCCATTCGTCGTTCTCGGAATACTTGATATACACCTTGTCGTCTTTCTCATGCAGCAGATACTGCTTAAGTTTCTCAGGTGTATCAGTGCGATATTCCCACAACTGCACACACTCCTTACCATCGACTATCGTGTCGCTGCCAGTATAAAGATTATAGTAGGTGGTATCGTTGCTAAACATAGAAGTTACCATATTGGTGCAACGGATACTATTGGCCGGGAAGAATCTTTCGTGCTTCAGGGGGTGCTCATTACCCCACAACAGCGTGCCATTGCGATAGTAATTGTAGGGACGTATGTCTGTCGTTTCCCCGAAATTGCGAAACTCAAAGAAGGGCCAGTCATTGTATCCGATACCATACATCAATGTATTGAAGTTCAGCTGTATTTTCTCTCCATTGAGCAAGGTGTATGTGGTGGGATTAGCGGGGAATATAGCAGGCTCCCCATTGATGAGGCCATCGATATACTTTTCACCTTTGACCCAACCACCATAGGGGAACTCAAACATGATGGTCCAGTCGGTATAGCCACCTTCGGCAAGCGGATATTTACAGCTGACAACTCCTTCTACTTCGCGAATAAAGCGTAGCTCTTTCTCCTTGGGAGTTTCGGAGCTATATTTCCATAGCATCACGCAGGGACTTCCGTCTACAATCGTGTCATTCCCCGTGTAGTAATGGTAGTAGATGTGCTTCTTTTTATACACACGGTGTATAGGGTCATATTCGTCTGTTGTCTGCTCCAGCACATTGGTGCAGCGAATGCTGTTGGCAGGGTAGAAGCGGTTATCAGCAAGGCTGATATTTGCAACTAAGGTGAGCAGTAGTATAAATAATATAAATCGACGGTGTTTCATGGTGCTATTTTATTATAAGTTTACTTCCTTTCTTGCATTTAAAACAATTACTAATAGTAGTTTATAAGTAACTGAGCATTGACTGCGTTGAAACATGATGCTATCATAAGCATCGAAAGGAGTGTCTTTTTCATGATTGCAAAACTTTAAAGATTAATCAACCGCAATATTATGAAAAAGAATCAAGAAAGGCAAACCTTTTGCTTGGTTTCCCATATGAAAACAAGTAATATGTGTCCTTAATTCTCGAAGACTGTTTCAACTTCTGTCATTCTCGCACTGATAGACAAATGAAAAAAAGAGGAACTTCACAGCCCCTCTCTTCCTTTTTTAACCTAAACCTTAACTATGAAAAAATCTAATGTTTGTGCAAAGTTGAGGCTTTTTTTTCTAATGGCAAAGGAAAACCCTGATTTTTTAAGGAAAAAGCAGGATTACTAAGAATTTCACGCGTAAAAGAATCCTAAAAGCATGGTTTTTGACAATTTATTCGCAAAATAGCCGTATCTTCGCAGTCAGAAACGATGCAGCGGCGCAACAGGTTATGGGGTTATGGGTTATAGGCCATCCGGGAGGCGACTGTAGTCCTTGCCCGTTAACAACTTCGCTGTCGAGCTTTGGCTGACCTCAGCATAGTTCAAGCAAGCTTGATTCTGCGTTCGGTTTGCGCAAACCTCGTCTGTTGTCCGTTGTCTGTTGTCAATATAATTAACACTAAACAAAAATCGATGAACGAGAACATCAAGTACTTGTATATAGAGACCTATGGCTGCCAGATGAACGTGGCCGATAGTGAGGTCATCGCTTCGGTGATGAAGATGGCGGGCTACGACCCTTGCGAGGACTTCGACAAGGCCGATGCCATCCTGCTCAACACCTGTTCCATCCGTGACAATGCCGAGCAGAAGATCCTGCACCGCCTCGACGCCTTGAACGCCCTGCGCAAGAAGGGCCGCAAGCTCATCGTCGGCGTGGTGGGCTGCATGGCCGAGCGTGTGAAGGAGAACCTCATCGAGAACTACGGCGTAGACCTCGTGGCGGGCCCCGATGCCTACCTCTCTCTTCCCGACCTCATCGCACAAGTAGAGGCGGGCGAGAAGGCGATGAACGTGGAGCTATCGACTACCGAGACCTATCGCGATGTTATTCCCTCTCGTATCTGCGGTAACCATATCTCAGGATTCGTTTCCATTATGCGTGGATGCAACAATTTCTGCCACTACTGCATCGTGCCCTACACCCGTGGCCGCGAGCGTAGCCGCGACGTGGAGAGCATCCTCGCCGAGGTGCGCGACCTTGCCGAGAAGGGCTACAAGGAGGTGACCCTCCTGGGCCAGAACGTCAACTCCTATCGCTTCGAACGCGAAGGCGAGGTCATCACCTTTCCCATGCTCCTGCGCATGGTGGCTGCCGAGGCACCCCAGATGCGTGTGCGCTTCACTACCTCGCATCCCAAGGACATGAGCGATGAGACCCTGCAGGCCATTGCCGAAGTTCCCAACATCTGTAAGCACATCCATTTGCCCGTACAGAGCGGTAGCTCGCGCGTGCTGAAGCTGATGAATCGCAAGTATACCCGTGAGTGGTACCTCGAGCGCGTTGAGGCTATACGCCGCATCATTCCCGATTGCGGACTCAGTACTGACATCTTCTCTGGTTTCCACTCAGAGACCGAGGAAGACCATCAAGAATCGCTTTCACTTATGCGCTTGTGCGAATACGACTCAGCCTTCATGTTCAAGTACAGCGAGCGCCCCGGCACCTATGCCAGTCGCCACCTTCCTGACGATATTGCCGAGGAGGTCAAGATACGTCGTCTGAACGAGATTATTGCCGTGCAGAACGAACTATCTGCCGAGAGCAACCGCCGCTGCATCGGCAAGACCTACGAGGTGCTGGCCGAGGGCTACTCGAAGCGTTCACGCGAACAGCTCTGCGGACGCACCGAGCAGAACAAGACCGTAGTCTTCGACAAGCAGCACTACCGCATAGGCGACTTCGTGATGGTCGAGATTACCGATGCCAGCTCGGCAACACTTATTGGAAAACCAGTGTGAAAACATAGGTTAGAAAACTAAAAACGGAAGGTCCTTTCTTGCTTGGAGGAACCTTCCGTCTTTTTATTTCGTACCATTCAAAATAATCTCTGCCGTATGAGGTGAGCGCGTCAGTCGGCGTGCTATGCGCTGTATATCTTTCGGGGTAAGATTCTGCAGTGCTTTACCATTGGTGAGCATATCATCTGAATGGAAACGAGCTTGTTCGGTAAGTGTCTCCATCCAATAGGCGTTGGTCCCAAGATAGTCGGAATGTCTTTTCTTCAGGTACTCGCGGGCACTATTGAACACCTCCGTTGAGGGACCCTCTTTGGCGACTTGGGCAAGTAGTGCAATGGCTTGCTGCAAGAGCTTATCGGCTTGTTCGGGATTGGTGTTGAAGTTAAACATTATGGTAAGTTCGTCGGCAGGTTGGCGCGATATGCGTGAGGTCACCGATACATTATAGGTTCCTCCCTCTTGTTCGCGTAGCGTCTCAGTGCACAGGGTATTCATCACCTCGCTGAGTACAGAGCAGGCAAGGCTGTTCTTCTGATTGTAGCGCTTCTTAGCGAGGATATTGTAGATTACCGTAGTAGACTCTCCACCTTCGGGTATATGCACATGCGTTACATGCTTTCCGTGCTTTAATGGAGGTAGGGCAGCAAGGTTGGCCTTCTCCTTCTGCTTGGAATTGCCAGGCAGTGAAGCTATGTATTGACAAATGAGTGGTTTGAGTGCCTCGGCATCGACCTGTCCTACAAAGATAAAGGTGAAGTCTGCTGCATTGGCAAAACGTTCCATAAAGAGTTGGCAAGTGCGGTCATAGTCTACGCCATTGGCCAAATCCATAGTGGCCCTGCGGTTGCGGGGGTGCACCTCGTACATAGTCTCTCTAAGTGTGTCGCTGAAGAGAGTCATAGGATTCTCGATGCGTTGACTTAGAGTCTGGCGCATACGTTGTTGCCAGCGTTGGAAAGCCATCGTATCCTGACGCATTGTAGTAAAGCGGAGGTGCAATAACTGTAGCAGCTGTTCTGCATCAGAAGGATCACAAGTTCCAGTAAATGATTCTGTCAATGTGCCTACATTAACTTGATAAGAAACACTACTCCCTTGCAAAGCACGTCCTAGCTCATTGCCTGAGAGATGTGCGAGCCCACCCATCGGAGGCAGCGCATTGATGGCATTGATATTGTTGTAGTCTGTATCAGGCATCAATGATGTTCCGCCATTGCTGATGGCTGTCAGTCTGATCTCGCTACGTGTATTTCCTGTAGGTTTCAATATCACCTTCGCCCCATTGCTGAGGAGGAATTCTTGAGTACCATACGTCTTGTTTCTCTTTATTTTAACAATGCTACCACTTTGCGGCTTCTGGGGCATTAACTCGGGTGCTGGCTCCAATTCGGGAATTTTGTGTGGCATTGTCTTCTGGTACCATGCTTGCCCATAGGCTTGTAATACCTCTGTCTCGGTGGGCCACACATTCCCTTCACGTTCCTGTCCCTGCAGTAGGATAGCCATACCGTTAGAAGTATAGAGGAAATCGTTGAATCGGGCATTCACCTCCTCTAATGTAACATTGTCGAGCATATAACGGTATACTTTAGCTTCCTCAGCTTGAGAGAGCAACGGTTGATGGTGCAAGAAGTGTGCCATACAACGTTGTACAAGCGCTTGGTTGGATGTACTGATTCCCACGCCTGCTTCGAGTGAGGGTATCCAAGCTTCAATCTGTTGTTGTGAACGGGCAAACTCTTCAGCGGTGAATCCGTGCTCCATCACCCCCTTCAGTTGTAGTATGAGTGCATTCATAGCCTGCATCCAATTGTCTTCAGCAAAGGTGGCTGTAGCCGAGAAGGCTTTCTTGGTCATAGCCAGCGAGTAGTCGCCATCGAAGAAGGTCATATTGACACCTGCCGGTGCAGTCCCTTGTACCGATAAGTCGTAGAGTCTGCCTGATAGCATTGCTACAATCATCGATTTGATGTACTCCTCCTTGCGTCCCTGTAGGGTGAGGCGTACGTCGGTGGGAAGTGGGTCGTACTTGTAGCTTATACGCAGTGTACCCGATGTCAGCCCTGGATCAGTTCCAATGGCTACGATAGGTGCGGCATTATCAGCCACAGGATAGTAGATACGTTCGGTGGCATCTTTGCGTAAAGGAATATCTTTCCAAAGTTTCGAAATTTGCTGCTCTATGTAATGGGCATCTACATCGCCCACTACGATGATAGCCTGCAAGTCGGGACGATACCACTTGTGATAATAGTCGCGCAACGCTTGATGGGGAAAGTTGTCCACTACCTCCATTAGTCCTATAGGCATGCGGTAAGCATAGCGGTTGCTGTCGGGGAAGAGCTTGGGGAGGGTCTGCTCATAGATGCGGTCGCGTACACTGCGCTTGGTGCGCCACTCCTCGTGTATCACCTTGCGCTCGGCATCGATTTCCTCGGCATCGAGGGTGATGTAGCCGCTCCAATCGTGAAGTATCAGCAGGCAGGAGTCTACCAGCCCAGTGCGCTGTGTGGGCACGTTGGAGATGCTGTATACCGTCTGGTCAAAGGCCGTGTAGGCATTGATGTCTACGCCGAAGCGCACACCATTGCCCTCCAGGTAGGTTATCAGTGACTTACCAGGGAAGTTCTTGGTGCCATTGAAGGCCATATGTTCCAGAAAATGAGCCAAGCCTCGCTGGTGCTCCTCTTCAAGGATAGAACCTACGCGCTGAACGATGTAGAACTCGGCCTTTTCTGTTGCTTTGGGGTTCTGGCTGATGTAGTAGGTGAGTCCATTGTCAAGTTTCCCATAACGTACAGCTGGGTCCATAGACAACGACTGGCCTTGGACTGTTAATGTGACAAGCGTAAGGATAAGGGCTGATAGTATGCGCATAGAATCTGAGTTATTTCTTCTTATAGATTGTCTTTACGGGTTGGTAACATACGTTGTCGTACTTGTTGAGGATAGTTCCCTTGTCCGTGTCGATGACCCATACGCTGCCGTTGAGGCCTGTCTGCTCGGGCTCATAGAAGGCTACGTAGGTCTTTGTGAGGTCGGGGCTGAGGCTCATGGCGGTGATGATGGCCGACTCGGTACCAATAGTTTGCATATTGTCCACCTTAATTGCTGCAAGGTCGTAGTACCAGCGGCACACCTTGTTGCCATCTGCAAAGAGCAAGGAAGCATAGAGCTTGTTGGCTACACATGGAGTGTTCTCCGAGAGAGTCAGTTGACCAGAACTTTGTCTTAGTGGTCTTTGAGGCACTTCACCAACCATCTCGGTCTTCCCGTTAACATCTTCCCAGAACTCTATGGATAAAAGAGTCTTATAGAAATCTTTCTCATTCTTCTTTGTGATGACCAACGCCTTAGGTGTTGTCTTAATCGTATCGTGCTGCTCTATGAGCGTCATTTTAAGGAATTCGTGCCCATACAGAGGGTTGTTCTTCTCCTCATCCTCCTCTATTGGTTTTCTACTCATAAGGTAAGTTGACCCGAAATAGTATGGATCGTATCCATTGTTGACCTGACATAAAGCGTTAATATCTTTATCCCAACATAGGAAGTTGTATGTTCCTTCTCCTTTAGTATAGATAAAAGCATTCTGTGAATAGGTGTAGGGAAGTAGGGTCGGCTTGGAGATAACGGCTTCATTGGTGGAATATTCATAGGTGTTCCCTCCCTCACAGATGATAGGATAAGGTCTGCCATCATATGTATCTGAGGGAATACCTAACACGACAGGCTTAAAGTCGGTGAATGAAGGTGCACTGGCCATATTCTCAAGGAAGAAAGTCTTTTCGTTGAGGCTATAGATCGTAGCGGGAATGCTTCCATCATTGCTTCCTTGGCACGCAATAATCAGGCGACCATCGCTCTGTAGCATATCCGTAGGATTGTCGGCGAAGGGCTCTTCATTGTTTATGGAGAACTGGTCGCCTTTCATAAAGCCTATAGGATTGCCATCGGGTGGAGTAAGCATAAAGGAGAGCATCGCCTTACCATTGGTGTCTTTACTGAGGATAGTAAGACCCTCTTCATATATCGTGTTGACATGTACGACAAATGGGAAAAAGGTCTTTCCATCGCTGTTCTCTACGATGAGACGACAATTGTAGCTACCAAACTGCTTGCCAATGAACACAAAACAACAACTATCCGAGTAGTGCTCCAAGTCCTTCTCCCAAGTGTAGGAAATCTCCTTGGGATGGTTGGTTTGTGTTATATATGGAGTGATGATGAGGGTGTCGTTCTGATTGATATTATAGACTTCAGAAATACTATCGACCATTATTTCTGAGATGGCACCAGTACCTAAGGTGGTGTCATCCTTGAAACACGAAACAAGTGATGCCGTTATGGCAACGACAACAAACAAATGGCGTAGTCGCATAAAATTATTCATTGGTTGAGGAATAAGGATTAGGAAAATCAAATGGAAAATCTGGGTAAAGTTCCAAAATCAAGTCTCGATTAGCGGAATCATTGAAATAATCGTACATAGGCTTAAATATGTATCGTCTGAACGTAGTTCCATATGCCGTAGAAAGAGGATTACCATTCTCAATATGCTCAAGATTCTCACCATAAAGCTCCACCATCTTCTTATAGGTCAAGGATTGTATGTTCTCGAAAGCATGGAAATACTCTACCATCTTGATTAGTTTGTAGGGATGCCATATACCTAAAGTCCCCTCGAACCAAGTCTTCTCTCCTAATCGATTGAGCCACTCGGGTTGCTCGATGGCATTGTCAAACTTGCAATGGTGTACCTGACTCAATGAATCAAGCGTGGGGGTGAAGTACCCATTGTCGGTCAAGCGCAGGAAGAGGTGATAGCGGGTATAGCCGTTGACGTGGTCGCCCTTGAGGCTGTCTCGCAAGATACGGAACGAAATCTCGCCGGTGATGGAGTGGGCGGGGACAAAGGCTTTGTCGACAATATATTCTACTCCTTCTGTAGCAGTGCAGAGGTCACTGATGAGTTCGTAACCGATGGGACGGTCTACATCTGTAGGTGCTCCCATAATCTGTACGGGAACCTTGAGCGTATATTCGCGTACCTCGAGGGGAGTGACACCGAAAGAGTATGTCGTAGAGTCTGTGCTGAAGTAGACACCCGAGAAGTTGGTGTCAAACTTCAAGTAGTTCTCTTCATTGCAAGCAATGAAGAACTGGGCAAAGACAAAGAGTCCAAGAATATGTTTGATTTTCATAAATGGTATATTTCTGTTTAATATCTATTGGCATATTCACTGTCGGGGATGGGTATGACATAGACGCTCTTGTCGGCAGCAAAGGTCTTGGTGCTATTGGTTGCCTTGTCCCATGCATCGATAGGAAGATGTTGGCGCTTCAAATTATAGAAGGTCTGTCCCTCACCTATATATTCCTTGAAGCGCTCTTGGTTGATGCGAGCCTGAGTAACTGTATCGACAGGAGTACGTGCTGCCAATGGGGTAAGTCCTCGCGATTGTAACACACAATCAAAGTATGTTGTGGCTCCAACCGTGTCGGTCGCTTCAAGCAATGCCTCAGCCATAATGTAGTACATCTCGGGGATGCGGATGAGGTTGATGCCTAAGATTCTGTCTTTGGGACGCTCTGCGATATTGCCTTTCAGCTCATAGATATCGGTAAGCTTGCTCAAGCGGAGTGTGGGGGTACCACTCCTATCTATGGTCTTCAAGTAGGAACTCTTACGGAGGTCTACACCCTGTTCTTCAAAAGCGTAGATGTCTTCGATGTCGTCACGCGGGTTCAGCGAAGAGAAACTCTGTGTGGCTTCGAGCTTATTGTATACGTTGGTATAGAATTCTGCATAGTAGATTCCGAATAGCGTTTCATTTTTTGATAATACACCAGCAAGGTCACCGTTAATCTCGGTCTTGTCGTTTAGCTTGTATGGGCTATTCTCTATAACCTTTTGGGCATATTCCGCAGCGATATCCTTATCCCCTTTTGTCAAATACACACGTGCCAGTAGGGCTTGCACGGCATAAAGGTTACAGTGTATCTGACGGTCGGTCATGAACAATGATGTATTTACGTACTTGGCTTCGTCGGCAAGCAGACGCTCGGCCTCGTGGAGGTCGGCAAGGATATGCTCATAATTCTTGGCCAGGCTTTCGAAGTCAGGCGTGTTGAGTGAGAAATTCGTGGCGTAGGGGATGCCTTCGGCTTGGGGATTCTGTGTGATCTGCTCGGCAAAGAGACGCACTAAGTCAAAATGCATAAAAGCACGCAAGCCCAAAGCCTCTCCTTTATATATGGTATAAGGGTAATCTTTGGCTGAGGCTACCAGGGGAGCATCCAATATGCTATTGACATTGGAGATATTCTTGTACATGGCAGTCCAAATAGCCTCGAACATATCCTTTACGCTCGTGTTGGTGTACTCATACTTGGTGAGTGCCTCAATCATTTTATTCCCTTCACAAGTGAAACTCTGTGCCAGCAGTTCTATCGTGGAGAAGGAGAGTTCTTGTCCATAGAGTGTCTGGTTGCGCATTTGGGAGTACACTCCATAGAGCGCATCTTCGATGCCTTCTTGCGTTTCGAGCAATTCGTCTCGCTTAATCTGCCCCTCGGGAGTGATGTTTAGGAAATCTTCACACGCAGTCAGTGCAAGGCAGCATATGAGAGTTATGATGATGGTTTTGAATGTCTTCATACAAACGGTTGTCTTTTAGGTTTCTTTCCTTAGAATGTGGCGCTCAGGTTCATTTCAAAACCTTGGCTGTAGAGGTAGCTGGTGCCTCGCTCAATCTTCACGGTCGACAAGCGCAGAATGTCGGTGAAGTTGATACCTGCACGCAGATTTCTCATATGGAGTTTCTTGCAGATCGTCTCAGGGAATTGGTAGCTGATGTTCAGCGAACTCAGTGTCAACGTATTCTCCAATTCTGCAAAGCGAGTGGTCTGTTCGGGGCGACTGCTGTCGGCAATGTCCTTGTAGTAGGCGATGTCACCGGGTTTCTTCCAACGATCATCAAATACGCGCTGGTCGGCATTACACTTGGGATCGCTACCTTCAACCTTGGTGATACGGGTGGTGTTGTATACCCATGCTCCTAAGCGCATTTGGCATAGGGCATAAAGGCTGAATCCTTTCCAATAGAGGTGTGTATTGAAGGTTCCGGTATAGGCGGGTTCTGTGTCACCGATGAGCACACGGTCGGCAGGGTCATACTCGAAGGTGAGCGTACCATCTCGCTTGATATAGATCTCCTTACCCGTAGCAGGGTCGATACCTGCCGAGCGTACCAATTTGAGTGCCGTCACGCTCTCGCCCTCAGCATATTGGGGCAGTGGCTTGAGCGATGAGAATGCGTAGTCTTGGTTCTCTTTGTTGATTTCCTCCAGCGCCTTGTTGATTTTGGTAATCTGGTTGCGGTTCATATAGCCACTTGTTCCCAACTTCCACGAGAAGTCGCTGTTGCGGAAGATGTAACCGTCGATCTGGAACTCAAGACCCTTGTTGAGCATTTCACCAAGGTTAGAGGTTGCAGAGGTGACACCCGTAGAGGGCGCTTTTGACTGGTCAAGTAGCAAGTCTGTAGTGTTGCGCAAGTAGGCATCCACCACGAAGTTGAGGCGATTGTCCAACAAACTGAAGTCAATACCCACATTGTAGGTCATCGTACGCTCCCAACAGAGGTCTACGTTACCGATATCCTTGGGTATGGCACCCATTCCGTTTTTGTATTCATACAGGTTGCTGTATTGGTACATCGTGATGGCTTGGAAGGGACTGAAACTTACCTTACCCGTATAACCGGCGCTACCACGCAACTTGAAGATACTGAAGTGCTGCTTGATGTCCTTCATAAACGGTTCGTTGAGGATGTTCCAACCGAGACCACCTGACCAGAAATGCCCGTAGCGGTTGTTCTCACCGAACTGTGATGAACCTGTCGTGCGCCATGTACCGTCGGCAAAGTAGCGGTTGCGCCACGATACGTTACCTGTGATAAAGACACCCACATCGGCCGACTCCGACAGGCTACCATAGGGTTTCTCTCCACTGGGATAGCTTGTGGCATTGCCTATGTAGGAGGTCTTGTCATTGAAGAAGCCGATGGCTTGTATCGTCTTGCTGCTTGCCTCTGAGTGGTTGATTTCCCATCCGGCATTGGCACTGATGAGTGATTCGTCATCGAAGAACTTATTGAAGGTTCCCACAATATTACCGTTGTAGCTGGTCCCATCGCTATTGGCTTGTGTGCTCAGGCCCTTCTTGGTGAGATCTGTCTCGTTCTTGAAGGTGCGCGACTTGGGCGATACGAACATATCGCTCCATCCCGTCTCGCTGGTGATATTGAAGTGACCTGTCAAGCGGAACATATTGTTGATATCCCAGCGGAAATCTGTTGCGTTGGTAAATGCATTGCTTCCGTTACGGCCATAGCTCCCTAGGCTGGCCTCATAGAGCGGATTGTCAAGGTCCCAGGAGAGGTTGGTGTTGGGCGTACCGTCATCGTTGTACATACGGTCATAGGGATTCATGTCCACATAGTCGGAGAAGTTGCCGTAGGGAGTGTCCTGTGCCTTGATTTCAGAATAGGTGGTACGGTTTGAGATTTGTATGGAGTTGTTGACGAAGTAGTCGAGTTTGAATCCCAAGTTGTAGCGATGGCGGTAGTCCCCCTTCATCACGCCTCGGGTGTCGGCAAAGCGACCTGTGAGCTCATAACGTAGGTTCGATGCTCCACCATAGATGCGCAGTGAGTGGTCGTGGCTGAATGAGGTGCGGGCGGGTTGTGCCAGCCAGTCGCTGTTTTGCCCTGCCATTACCGCTTTGTAGCGTCGGTTGTATAGCTCGTCGAGTCGGTACTGCTCTTCCAAGTTGCCTCCTCCATCGTAGAGTCCTGCCATCTGCTCGTAGAGGAGTTTTTCCTTGGCATTGAGCATGTCATAGTCGCTGAGGATAGGGGTCTGAAGATTTCCGGTAAAGTTATATTGCACGCGCAAGGTTCCCTCGGCCAAGGGCTTACGGGTGATGACAATCACTCCATTGGCGGCTTTTGAACCATACAATGCTGTTGCCGAGGCATCCTTCAGGACGGTAATGTTCTCCACTTCATTGATGTCGAGGTCGTAGAGGTCCTGCATCGTGATTTCGGTACCATCGAGGATGATGGTGGGTTGGTTTACGCTCTGTCCCTCATTGCTGAACGAGGTCACGCCGCGCATTACCAATTCGGGAACGTGATTGGGATTCGAACCTTGAGCTGTATTCTGCACCATCGCCATACCTGGTGTGAGGGCTGCAATGGCGTTCACGATGTTCACACCGCTCACCTGCTTCAGCTCGATGCCGCTCATCTGTGTCACCGAACCGGTGAAGCTGCTCTTGCTCTTGTTGAAGAAACCGGTTACTACGACATCGCTGAGCGCATTCGACTCCTCTTGCAAACGGATGTGTACGTTTTCCATCTTATCGCGCCCAGGTTTCAGCACTACGGTCTGGTAACCCATGTACGAAATGTGTATTTCATACTCGCCTGAAGGGGCGGGCATAATGAAATTACCATCAAAGTCTGTGATGACACCATTGTCTACTTTGCCATTACGTACAACCGATACGGTGACACCAATGAGAGGGTCGCCGGTTTTACCATCAGTCACTACGCCCGAAACCTCCGTATTGCTATCATTGGAGTGTGTAGCAAACGTAGGGAGAGTGAATAGCATCAGCAGCAACGTACAGCATACCTTGCCGACAAAAGTTGATGCGCGATTAGCCTTGTTCATATATGCTAGGTTAAGTTTCTTTTATATATACATATATAATATTCGGCAAAGATACTAAAAAAAGTGCTTCCCACAAGCGTGGAAAGCACTTTAACTTAATTAGCCTTAACCTATGGCCGACATTACTTCACGAGGACCTTCTTTCCGTTCACGATGTAAAGGCCAGGAGCCGTGATGGCATCGAACTTGCGACCCAAGATGTCGAAGATGCCCTCAACGGTATTGTTCTCAACAATGGTGCTCTCTACACCAGCTCCACCTTCGCTGCCCTTCTTCACAGCGGTTACGTTCTTGTAGGTGGCTACGAGGGTGGGGGTACCGCCATAAGCATAATACATTACCTGGAAGTTGTCGATTGTTACAACTCCATTCTCCTCCTTGAAAGCTATTTTGCTAGCATTACCCTCGAGGTCAAACATACCGAGGTATGTACCGCTACCAAGATCAACCAGACCATTTGCAAGTGAAAGGTCAAGATCTATTTGGTTGGGAGTAGCTGCAGGATATGCTGACATACCCCAACCATATTGGTTAAATGTGACATCCTGATCGAAGAATTTTTTGATAACATACTCTCCATAGAATTCATCATACGCAATCTCCATCTCAAAAGTCTTGGGATAGGTGTAGGCATCATTCTCCACTACAATCTCGCCAACGGTTACAGTGTATGTTCCTACCCAATCGAAGGTCTCTTCCTCCTCAGCTACACTGCGTGTGGCAACACCTGCGCCATAATACTGCAGATAACTAAATGAAGGAACTTCAGCTACAATGCACATACCATAAACGAGTGACAACTCATTCTCGCTGTTGAACTTAAACTCAAATTCACTTGCAGCGGCTGCAGAATAGTAGTCGCCCAACGAAATCATATTCTCAACATCAAGATAGGCGTTGTCAAAGGCTACGAGGAGTGTCTGGCCATCGAAAGTGGCTGTAAGTGCCAAAGGAGCAAAGTCGCCCAATACGAAGCTCACGTCATAGGTCTTGTTGAACTCATCTGTAGCAGTAAGCGTCATATCCCACTCTGTAGGCAAGGTTGAACCATTCATAGTGTCATATTCGCCATCGCCTGCTACAAAGTGCCAGTCGCCACTGAGGTCAGCCACTACGCTGTTGTCACCCTCTACGAATGTGAGAGTAACGTTGGTGAACTTAGCAACGATGTCAGCAGCTTTCTGCTGTGCATCCTTTGTAACCAATGAAAAGTCAGGCAAAGTGAATGCCTTTGTTGCGGGGTCGAAAGCGTAAACAAGGTCACCATACTGAGTTTCGTCACCAGTGAAGATGTTCTTGCTTCCAGTGATATCGCTCAAATACAAGCCCTCTGCGCCCATATAGGTGTTGGGGCTAAGGATGGTGATGGTATTGGCATCTACGTCAATGTTGTTGATAGCCATATCACCGCTCAATCCAGCGATACCGGTAATATAACCGGCAAAATAGCCATAGTCGTCCTTGGAAATTGTCACCTCGCACTCGTTGGTGAACTTGTCACTAAAGCTCTCACCTGCAGCAGTTATCTCCATCTCTGCAGAGAACTGGTACGTGCCGACAAGGTCGGACATGCTGCTCACCTGTGCTGTAGCGGGCATAGCCACGAACAACATCAAGGCGGCAAATAAAGTAGAAAAGTAGTTTTTCTTCATACCTTAAAACGTTTATGATTAATAATTAGCTTGTTGATCTCTAAATACCTATTATCTTGTTCGGGCGGCAAATGTAAACAAAAAAATATTACGAAGTATCATTTTTGCTTGAAAATGTTGTTAAATGCGAATAATATTGGTCCCTTTTTTTACTTTCAGTGATTGGATGTAACGCTTACGTCATATCTTTCAGGCAATTTATATATATCCATTATCTTTTCTCATCGCGATGACAAAGAGTTTCCACCGCGATGGCAATTGTTTTTCATCGCGATGGCAAAACATTCTCATCGCGATGAAAAAACCATTTGCCTATATCCTCTGCAGGAAATAATAAGATCTATCCCTCATGGTTGAAGGATAGACCTCTATTTCTTGTTTTTCCCGATGAAATGGGCGTTTTTATTACTTTAGGCCTTCGAGAAGCTCTACCAATCCTGCGCCTTGGCTTGGGCGGGGAGCTCCGTGCATGTAAAGATTGCCGTCGGGGTCGTAGATGGCGAAGAAGGGGATGCCTCGCACACCCAGTGCCTCGCCCAAGGTGCTGCCGGGGTTCCACAGCTGGTGACCATGCATGTTCTTCTCCACGAGCTTGTTCTTCCAAGCCTCTTCGCTGGCATCAATGGATATGGAGACGAACTCTACCTTTTTGTTCTTCAACTTCTTCTCGAGCTGCTGCAGCACAGGTACCTCGCGCAGGCAGGGAACGCACCAGCTGGCCCACATGTCAATATACACGTACTTACCCTTGAAGGAGGCGAAATCAATGATGCGTCCCTCTCTGTCCTGCAAGACAATGTTGGCAGGGAAGGGCTGTCCAGGGACGGTACAACGGCGCTTGGCAAAGTTGGTCGCGTGTTGGGGTTCGAGCTCATACTGTGCAATGGCTTGTTGCAGGCATTCGAGCCCTTGTTCATATCCCTGTGTGTAGTCGTAGCGGTTTACGTAGCGGGTGGCAATGCCTTCCATCACTTTTTTCTTCAGTGTCGAGTCGGTATAGTGCTGCTCTACATAGCTCAGTGCACCGGGGAGGTTATCCTTTTCGGGGATAGAGGCGATGACTATCGCTGTGGTGTTGGGGAAGAGTGCTGCCAAGGGGGTGTCGAACAGGGTGTGGGCTTCGGGCAGCAGGTCGTTGCGGTGGAAGGGCATCTCATCCGTTCTGACGCGCATGATGCGCTGCAATGAGGTGTAGTTGTCGTAGGCGTTCATGTAGCCCCAAAGCTTCAGATATTCCTGCACGGGCGCAGAACACTTGTAGACCTTCGCGATAGAGTCGGCATCGGTGATGAAACGCTCCAGGATGGCGCGTCCGTGTATGGCGTGGTGCTCTTTGATGTTCCACAGTGCGCGGTTTCCGGCAGTATAGGCCATGGTATAGGCTGCCAAGGCTTCGTTGTCTCTGCTGCCGTCGACCTCTATGGCTCCACGCTCGCCGAAGGTTATCTGCGCCGATGCTTTGGCACGGGTCGTGGGTACATAGAAGGGAAGGATGCTCTGCGACTGTCCCTTGACAGACACCAGGCTGTAGAATCCGGTGGGGCTGGTGGGGAGGTTCGCACTATACGACCCGTCGGTCAGAGGCATCTCGCACACGGCTTCATAGTCACCCATAGGACCGATGGTCATGTCTCGACCAATGGTGTCATTTGTAGTGATGCTGACTTGCAGGTTGGCCTGCTCCTGAGGAGTGCAGCATACTAAGCCAAAGGCCAATAGAGGGAGGAGTGTTTTCTTCATTTTGCTGTGTCATTGATTAGTTTGCTTGCAAAAATAGAGATTTTATGGCGAATAGCCAACGGATGCTACCAAAAATGGGGAGTCGGAACGTGAATAAATGCTAATTGACAGCAAGATTGGCTGATAATTCATTTTTTTGCAGTACCTTTATCCTGCTTTCGCGGTACGAAGGTAGGCTGCGGCTCGGAAAAACACAAGTGAAACTTGTTTTTTCGCTCGCCTTGCACTACCTTTGCACGCCATATAATAGGTATATATAATCATTGCAATGAAACAATATAAATTGGTAAACAACCTCATGGGTTGGTTGGTATTTGCCGTGGCAGCGGTGGTCTATTGCTTGACCATCGAGTCATCGGCAAGCTTCTGGGATTGTCCCGAGTTTATCACCACGGGCTATAAGCTCGAAGTGGGTCACCCGCCCGGTGCGCCCTTCTTCATGCTCACGGCAAACCTCTTCTCACAGTTTGCCAGTGACCCCTCACAGGTGGCTTACATGGTGAACGTGATGTCGGCGCTGCTCAGCGCGGGCTGTATCCTGTTCCTTTTCTGGAGCATCACACACCTGACACGCCGCCTCATCTGTGGCAACAGCACCACCATCAAGGCGGGGCAGATGATTACGATTATCGGTTCAGGTCTCGTGGGAGCCTTGGCCTACACCTTCAGCGATACCTTCTGGTACAGTGCGGTTGAGGGCGAGGTTTATGCCTACAGTTCATTCTTTACTGCCGTAGTGTTCTGGTTTATCCTCAAGTGGGAGGAGGAGGCCGATAGCGTGCATAGCGACCGCTGGCTCATCCTCATCGCCTACATGATGGGACTCTCGGTGGGTGTGCACCTGCTCAACCTGCTGTGTATCCCTGCCATCGTGCTCATCTACTATTACAAGAAGCGTCCCAATGCTGGTGTGAAGGGCTCTGTCATGGCACTCATCGTGTCGGCCGTGCTCATTGCTGCTATCTTGTATGGCATCGTACCGGGCATCGTGAAGGTAGGCGGATGGTTTGAACTACTCTTCGTCAATGGCCTCTCCATGCCCTTCAATACGGGTCTCATCATCTATATTGTCGTATTGGTAGGTGCGCTCGTATGGAGCATCTGGGAGACTCACCGCGGAGTATCAAAAGTTCGCGCAAACATTGCATTTATTTTGGTTGTAGCACTGACTGGATTGCCCTTCTACGGTCATGGAGCAACGTGCGTACTGCTCGGGCTTATCGTCTTGGGAGTTTTGGCAGCCTACCTCTTCAACCTCGATAAGGTGAAGGAACAGTGGCGTATGAGTGCCCGCGTGATGAGTACCGCATTGGTATCGATCCTGATGATTGTCATCGGCTACTCCTCATACGCTGTCATCGTGGTGCGCTCGGCTGCCAACACACCGATGGATCAAAACTCACCTGAGGATATCTTCACTCTCGGTAGCTATCTCAATCGTGAGCAGTATGGCGACACGCCCCTCTTCTATGGCGGCACCTACGCCTCGAAGGTGGCACGTAAGGTGGAGGGGCAATACCTGGTTCCCGTAGTGAAAGAGGGTGCCAAGGTGTATATGCCCAAGGAGAAGGCAAAGGCCGATGAAAAGGACCAATATTTCGTAGTACGCACCAAGAAGGAGTACGTAATGGAGCCTTCGATGCTCTTCCCCCGCATGCATAGTGCCGACCATGCCAACTGGTCTGGCGTGAATCTCTACGATGGTTGGGTAGGCGGCATCAAAGGCCGTGAGGCCGTGGTTACCGTAGGCGGACAGAAGCAAAAGGTCAAGGTACCCACACAGCTCGACAATATCAAGTTCTTCATCAACTACCAGGTGAACTTTATGTATTGGCGCTACTTCATGTGGAACTTCGTAGGTCGCCAAAACGATATCCAAGGCCACGGAGAGATGGAACATGGCAACTGGATCACCGGTATCAATGCCATAGATAAGTTCCTCGTGGGTGACCAGACACTATTGCCCTCAGAGTTGCGCGACAACAAGGGCCGCAATGTCTTCTATGGTCTTCCCTTGATACTTGGTCTCATCGGTATGTTCTGGCAGGCCAACCGCGGCAAGCGTGGTGCACGCCAGTTCTGGGTAGTGATGATGCTCTTCTTCATGACGGGTCTTGCCATCGTGCTCTACCTCAACCAGACACCTATGCAGCCCCGCGAGCGCGACTATGCCTATGCGGCTTCGTTCTATGCCTTTGCCATCTGGATTGGTATGGGTGTGGCTGGTGTTGCACAGGCATTGCAGAAGCTTACGAAGAATCAAGTTGCTACAGGTGCTATCGCCACATTGGTATGCTTACTTGTACCCTTGCAGATGGCAAGCCAGACCTGGGACGACCACGACCGCAGCGACCGCTACATGGCTCGTGACTTCGGCGCCAATTACCTCAACTCGCTCCCTGAGAAGGGCAACCCCATCATCTTCACCAACGGTGACAACGACACCTTCCCCCTCTGGTACAATCAGGAGGTCGAGGGTGTACGCACCGACTCGCGCGTATGTAACCTCTCGTACCTACAGACCGACTGGTACATCGACCAGATGCGCCGCCCTGCCTACGACTCGCCCTCAGTGCCCATTCAGTGGGAACGTCTCGACTATGTGGAGGGTACCAACGACTATGTGGAGATACGCCCCGAGGCCAAGCAGGCGGTACTCGACATCTATAAGAAAAACCCTGTGGCTGCTCGCCAGAAGTTTGGCGTGGAGCCCTTCGAGTTGCGCAACATCCTCGACCACTGGGTGAAAAGCAAGGAGGAGAACTTGCACTATATCCCCACCGACACCGTCTATATCACCCTCGACAAGGCGGCTGTGCTGCGCTCAGGCATGTATATCCCCGAGCAGTACCGCGGTGCCACCGATGAGGAGACCATGAGCAAGATGCCCGACCGTATGGTCATCTCACTCAAGGGCCGCAATTTATTGACGAAAAACCATATCATGTTGCTTGAGATGCTGGCAAGCACCAACTGGGAGCGTCCGCTCTACATGTCTACCACGGTAGGAAGCGACAACTATGTAGGCCTTGAGCCCTTCTTCATCCAGGAGGGATTGGCCTACCGTATCACCCCCTTCAACTTCCGTCAGCTGGGTCTTGCACAGGGTGGTTTTGCCGTGGATAGCGAGACGATGTACAATAACCTGATGAACCGCTTCAAGTTTGGCGGCATGAGCAACCCCGGCATCTACATTGACGAGACGATTACCCGCATGGGCTACACTCATCGTCGTCTCTACACCATGCTGGCCAACCAGCTCATCCGTGAGGGCAAGAAGGATAAGGCACTCGCCGTGCTCAACAAGTGCGATGAAGAGTTCCCTGCTTCTATTCTTCCCCACAACTATTGGCAGAGCCAGTCTCACCTCATCGGTCAGGCCTACCTCACCTTGGGTGAGACCGAGAAGGGCATGGAGATCCTCTCACAGGTGGCCGACAATGATATCGAGTACATCACCTGGTATCTGAGTCTCAGCGACAACAAGTTCGATGCTTCATTCAATGAGGTACGCAACTGCCTGAGCACATTGGTCAAGACCATGCAGATTATGGAGCGCTCTAACGATAAGGAGACTTTGAACCACTATTCCGAGCTCTTCGATAGATTGTATCGCGAGTTGGAGTTGAGAGTGAGGTAATATGTTCATCGAACAACCCCCACAGTTCTTCCGCCAGCTGTACCCTCGTGCATGCTGGCGGATGAATGCATCTGAGCGAGCCGTATACCTCACCTTCGATGATGGCCCCATCCCCGAGGTTACCCCTTGGGTACTTGATATATTGGATAAATATAAGGTCAAGGCCACCTTCTTCATGGTGGGCGACAATGTACGCAAGCATCCCGATGAGTATAAGATGGTCGTTGAGCGAGGTCATCGCATAGGCAACCACTCCCATAACCACCTCAAAGGATTTGCCGAGACGACCGACCACTACCTGGCCAATGTCGATATGGCCAGCTGCTATATCTCGTCCAATCTTTACCGTCCGCCCCACGGCATTATGCGTATGTCACAATACCGTGCACTGAGCAAGCGCTACCGCATCATCATGTGGGACCTTGTGACGCGCGACTACAATCCCAAGCTCACGGGCGAGCAGGTGCTCGGCAAGGTAAAACGCTATGCGCGCCCGGGTTCCATCATCACCTTCCACGACTCGCTCCGCTCTGTCCACAACCTCCACTACGCCCTTCCTCTTGCCATCGAGTGGCTCCTTGCCGAAGGGTATGAGTTTAAGGTGTTTGAGTGAGTCTTAGGAAACAATATAGTACCTCAATATAAACTTTACCGTAATGATGTCATCCTGAGCATAGCGAAGGATCTCCAGCGAATATAGAGATTCTTCGCGTTGCTCAGAATGACAAGAAAAAATGATTAATATGCGCAAGATAATCGGTATAGGAGAAACCATCCTCGACATCCTTTTCAAAGAGGGTGTGGCCACTACTTCAGTGCCCGGGGGCTCTACGTTCAACTCGATGATCTCGCTCGGTCGTGTGGGTGTGCCTGCCTGCTTCGTCAGCGAGATTGGCGGCGACAAGGTAGGCTGTATCGTGCGTACCTTCCTCACCGACAATGGTGTTGACGACCGCTTCCTCACCGAGTACACCGACTGCAAGTCGCCCATCTCACTGGCCTTCCTCGATGCGGAGAACAATGCCACCTATTCCTTCTATAAGGAACCCTTTGGTAAGCGTGCCGACTGGGAGTGTCCCAAGATAAACCCCGATGACATCGTGCTTTTTGGCTCCTACTATGCTCTTAACCCCGACATGCGCTACAAGGTGACGGCATTGCTCAATGAGGCTCGTCGTGTGGGAGCTATCGTTTATTATGATGTCAACTTCCGTCGTAACCATGCCGGTGAAGCTATCAAACTTGCCAGCACCGTCATCGAGAATCTCGAGTATGCCGATATTGTGCGTGGCTCTGATGAAGACTTCGAGGTGCTCTACCGCATCAGCGAGGGAGAGCGTGTGTTCAAGGAGAAGATAGACTTCTACTGTCCCCGCCTCATCTATAGCCGTGGTGCCAAGGGAGTGGAGCTCTACGGCCGTGAGCTCACCAAGAGCTATCCTATCGATGCTATCACCCCCGTGAGCACTATCGGTGCAGGCGACAATCTCAATGCCGGCATCCTCTATGGCCTCATCAAGTATCGTATCCGCCGCGACGACCTTGCTCACCTCAGTGAGCGCGACTGGGACGACATCATCCGTTGTGGACTCCAGTTCAGCGCCGAGACGTGCCAGCACACCGACAACTACATCAGTCGCGAATTTGCGGCAGAAATGCTCAATAGCACTAAGTTCTAACCATATCTATAAGATCGGCGAATGGGGAAAGAGTTAGCTCAAGCCATCAAGGATGAGGCACTTCGCCTCGGATTCTCGGCCTGCGGCTTTGCCAAGGCTGGGCCAGTAAGCGAAGAGATGGCCACCGTGCTCGATCATTGGACCGCTAGCGGTTACCATGCCGAGATGCAGTATATGGAACGCAACCGTCACTTGCGCCTCGACCCCACGCAGCTCGTCCCCGGGTGCCGCACGCTTATCGTCGTAGCGCTCAACTATTATCCCCAACAACCGCTTCCCCCTGAAGGTTATCAGATAGCCTACTATGCCTACGGGAAGGACTATCACCGTGTAGTGAAGGAGAAGCTCCATCAGCTATTGGCCCATATCAAGAACTTGGTGCCTGATATCGAGGGGCGAGCCTTCTGCGATACGGCACCCCTGCTCGAACGTTACTGGGCCGTGAAGGCAGGGCTCGGTTTCATCGGGCGCAATCGCCAGCTCATCATCCCAGGTAAAGGAAGCTACTTTTTCTTGGGTGTGTTGGCGATTAATATGGAGATTGGTTCGACGTCTGAAACCTCTATTCGTGAGGTGTTCTCTTGTGGTGATTGCAAGCGTTGTCTCATCGCCTGCCCCACGGGAGCGCTCACTCGTGAGGGTATTGACTGCCGCCGTTGCCTGTCGTACTTGACTATCGAGCATCGAGGACCATTACCCGATGGAATGGGCGAAAAACTAGGCCGACGCATCTATGGCTGCGATACTTGCCAGCGAGTATGCCCACACAACCGCTATGCCCAACCCGCCGAAGAAGTAGCCTTCGCTATGCCTCCCGCCGTGGCAGCCCTCACCCCCGAGGAGTGGAACGCCCTCACCCCCGAGCGCTACAAGGAGCTGTTCAAAGATAGCGCCATCGAGCGTGCCGGTTACGAAGGGTTGATGCGCAATATCGCGGCTCTGAATTCTTAAGTTTAATTGATGGTTAAGTTGACCTGCATGGTAGCTCTATACTCCTTGCCGTCGGTGTGCTTATAGATGATGGCTTGACGGATGGTGTAGGTCTTGCCTCGCGTGAGTCGTCCGGGGTATTGCCCCACGTAGCAGCCATACTTGTCGGGGTAGAACTCGGCAAAGATACGGGCATTACTGTCGTAGCTGCAGACGTTGCCGGATTGATTGAACCAATGACCATAGCAGGTGGCCGAGCTGGTGCTGGTAGTGGTGCTCTCGCGGAGCGTACCGCTGCTGCTCACACCCACGAAGCGTATGGTGTTGGACTTGCCTACCTTGACAGATTGTAGTTGCGCGGTACTAAGGCCCAAGGCTTGGCTGACGGCATCCATATCGTACTGTACGCGCACGGAGGAGTACTCCGAAGGACTATATGCAAGGGAGGCGTTGATGACTACCGTGGTGTCATGACGGACATAGTCGGACGGATACTCGCCGTAGGTGCGGTGGGCACCGTAGGGAGCGCTGCCAGTGAACGTCACGGCATAGGGCCACTGCTCGTCGTCGCTAGGGTCATCGTTCCACGAGTGTGTCCACCACTTAGTGGGGGCACCCATCACGACAAACCATAGGTGGCTACACTTCTCGGGGATGGTGATGCTCACTTCGCCTTCTGCCTTGCGCCCTATGGGACTATAGGTGCGGGTACCATCTGAAGAGTAGGTCACGAATCCGTAGCGCCATCCCGCACGCTCGGGATAGATGGAGCGGTATCCGGTAGCACCCATGAGCCCTTTGAAGGTGGCGGTCACCACCGTGCCAGCGGCAGGGACCTTGAGGGGATTGGCATTGTAACCGTAGTTCTGCGGACAGAAGTCGGGTTGCACGACCCACCACTCCGTCTCGCCACCCAAGTGTGACTGAACGATAGCTTCGGAGGCCTCGGTGAGACGTTGTTGCTCGCTACCTATGAGGCCCTGACCATAGGTCTTCCACGCCTCGATGTCCATGGCAGCGATGTGGGCATAACCCTCGAACTGCTCGTCAGCGAAGGTGGAGTCATTGAGGCCGAACATGCGCATATAGGCCTGTATGGGGTCCTCGGGACGGGTAGCCTCGCGCCATATGCGACCTATGGTATTGAGCCCATGCTGCTGGCACCACCAATCCTGGTAGTAGCAGTTGTTGTAGCGGGCATCCTCGTGGATGATGTTGAGGTGGTGCATATTCTGATTGTTCCCCCAGTTGGTGCTGAACTGCTGGGCAGGATATACCTTGTGTGCTTGCCAGTTGGCACAGTCTTCCCACCACTCGTTGCCCTTGGAGTTGTCGCCCAGGACGTAGTTGAGCCCGTGTGTCATGCCCAGGTCGGCACTGACAAGGTACTGGAACGTGTGCCCTATCTCGTGGGCTACAGTGACATTGTCGCTTGCGGCCCATGCATTGCAGTGGAAGAGACCTACCTTTTGGGATTTTGCGGTCTTTGTGGTGCCCGAGCCTGCAGTCCATACGGTGCCGTCGGTACCACTACCATCGGCACGCCACTCGGATTGGTTGACGACAAACATCTCTATCTTCACCTTGTCCGTGGTTGACCTACCAGGAACAAGGAAACCGAGGTCACCCACATATACATCCCATATCTTCTCAGCATTGTTGAGCAATGTGTTCACGTTGCACACCGAGCTTGATGCTCCGCCCGTGAGGTTGCCGTTGCTCTGCTTCTTCAGTCCCTTGGCCCAAAAGACCACGAAGTGCTCACTCTCGGCACTGCGCTGGAAGCAGTAGGTGGAGTTCTCGTTGGTGAAGTCGTTACTGGCATAGGTCGAGGGTTTCACCAAGTAGCGCTCAATGTCGTCGAAACGATATTTAGCGTCGGTTCGATAGGTTTTCGTTCGAGCCGATACCCGACCTGATGAGGGGTTGTGTTTGTATGTCTTGTAGTTATAGTTCAGAAACTCTATCGAATCAATCTGGCTCAGATTAATGATTTCGTTCTCCACGAAGCGGTCGTCAAACTGCACCCACATCGTGTCGGGCTTTTCTTGTGCAACAAGGCTGCTGCACATTACTATGCTGATGGCGAGTAGTATATTTCTCATCGTATTATTTCTTAAAGATTTTCAGTGAAGACTCTCCGATAGTCACTATGTAGACTCCCTGGGGTAGTGGGTTAAGGTCGATAATCGTTTGGCCTTTGACTTGTTGACTGCAGGTAGTAATCTTATGCCCGTCGCAGGCATATATCTTGATGGGTAGAGACTTTTCTGTATTGACTACCACTATGTTATGGTCATACTGGAAGGTTTCTCCCATAATGTGCGTTATGCCACTGGGGTCGTCGGTAGCCGATATGTAAAAGTTCTTTATGTTGCCAAACTCATACTTGTCGGTATTGACTACGATATCTCCGTTGGTAAATCGCATCATTGGATTAGCCTCTCCGCCAAGCAGGTAGTATACAAGGGTGCCATTTTTAAGCGTCAGCACCAGGCTTTTGGCCGATAGCCCCCCTATGGCAAGAAATAGAAATGCTGCAAGGGTGATAATTCTTGTTTTCATTGGTAATAACAAATAGTTGGATATGTATTGCAAAAGTATCTACATCTTTTGAGATGAGCAAATATTTGGTTTGCGAAATGACCAGAAACAAAAAAGGCTCATCTCACGATGAACCTCTTTTGCTCTTCGTCTTGGACTTGAACCAAGGTCCCTCTGATTAACAGTCAGATGCTCTAACCGACTGAGCTAACGAAGAATATAATCTAACCCTTAAATCTTGCTCTTCGTCTTGGACTTGAACCAAGGACCCTCTGATTAACAGTCAGATGCTCTAACCGACTGAGCTAACGAAGAGTGTTTATTGCAAAATGGAAGAAAAACACATTTTTCTCTCAATTGCGCTGCAAAATTAATAGGATATTTTGAAATAAGCAATAACTTTGTGGAAAAATTTGCAAAAAACGAGTAATAACGCTACGATTATGAAGAAAATTATAGGAATAGGCAATGCTTTGGTCGATGCATTGGTCACTTTACCCAACGACGACCTGCTCCACACCTTTGGTCTTCCCAAGGGCAGTATGACCCTTATTGGCGACGAGGAGCAACAGCGTATACAGGAGTGTTTCGCTTCGCTCGATGTGCAGCGTGCCACGGGAGGCTCGGCCGGCAATACCATGCTGGCATTGGCCAACTTGGGTGCAGAGCCCGGATTCATCGGTGCGGTGGGCGATGACGCGACGGGCGATTTCTTCGCCTCCAACTGCACGAAGTGCGGTATCACCCCCTACCTGACGAGGCTGCCTGCGCAGTCGGGCATCGCCTACACCTTCATCTCTCCCGGTGGTGAACGCACCTTTGCCACCTACCTCGGTGCTGCAGCGATGATGGGACCTGAGACGCTCGCTCCCGAGATGTTTGACGGCTACGATTACCTCTACGTAGAGGGTTACCTCGTGCAGAACCATGCACTCATCCTCCGCGCCGTGGAGTTGGCCAAGGAAAAGGGCATGAAGGTGTGTCTCGACTTGGCAAGCTATAATATCGTAGCTGCCGACCACGAGTTCTTCACTCGCCTGGTGACCGAATATGTCGATGTGGTGTTTGCCAACGAAGAGGAGGCACGTGCCTTCGCCCAGGCCGAGCCTGCCGAGGCTCTGGAATGCCTGCATTCACAGTGCGAGGTCGCTGTGGTGAAGCTGGGCCCTGCCGGGTCGACCATCATGCGCCAGGGCGAGAAGGTGTTCGTAGAGGCATGGCCTGTGGAAAAGGTTATCGACACCACAGCTGCCGGTGACTTCTATGCCGCAGGCGTGATGTATGGACTCATGAACGGCTGCTCACTCACCCAATGCGCCCAGATGGGAACAATTCTCTCGGGTCACGTGATACAGATTGTAGGCACTCAACTATCCGAGGCTACCTGGAGCCGAATAAAATCATTAATTGCAGAAACAACAGCATCATGAAGCATCTTCGCAAAGTGTGGGTATGGGCACTTGCCATACCCTGTGTGTGCGTGGCCCTGATGAGTTTCAAGGGCGACGACCGCAACTTCACCATATCAAAGTATCTCGACCTCTTCCATTCCGTTTTCCGCGAGCTCGATATGATGTAT
>JAZRFA010000079.1:0-13553 GCA_045661085.1 Bacteroidaceae bacterium | reverse complement strand
CCTGGAGAAGGGTGGTTGCGCGAGCTGCCACAGTGCAGACCCCAAGGTGCCGTTCTATGCCCATGTTCCCGTAGCGGGCGATATGGTGATGAAGGACATCGAGGAGGGCTATCGTGCCTATGACATCGAGGGTGCCATGGCAAAGTTGAAAGAGGGTGCTACGCTCAACCCTGTCGATGTGGCCAAGATAGAGAAGGTGGCGCTGGACAAGCGCATGCCGATGGCCAAGTATTACCTCGTGCACTGGGGTAGCCAGATGACCGACGCGAAGGCATCGGTGATTGCCGCCTGGGCACGCGACTACCGTATGGCCTACTACCATGACGGCCTCACCGGTGAGCGTGCTGGCGAGCCCGTACGCCCCATCATGGCGGGTGCCGATGTAGACCAGCGCAAGGTGGCTCTCGGATACGAACTCTATCACGACACACGCCTCTCGGTCGACAACACCGTATCGTGTGCCACATGCCATGGCCTGAACACGGGTGGTGTGGACAACCTCCAGTATTCGAAGGGCGTAGCAGGCAGCATGGGCGGAGTGAATGCCCCCACGACCTACAATGCCGTATACAACTTCGTACAGTTCTGGGATGGCCGTGCCAAGACCCTCGCCGAGCAGGCTGCCGGACCTCCCCTCAACCCCGTGGAGATGGCCTCGACCTCGTTTGACGAGATCATTGCCAAACTTGCCGAGGATAAGCACTACGTGGAGGAGTTCGGTGCCCTCTATGCCGACGGTATCACCGAGGCCAACATCACCAATGCTATTGAGGAGTTTGAGCGCACGCTCGTGACCCCCAACTCCAAGTTCGACCAATGGCTGCTGGGCAATAACGAAGCCCTCACTGCCGACGAACTTCACGGCTATGAACTCTTCAAGGCCAACAACTGCGCCACTTGCCATGTGGGAGCCAACCTAGGTGGCGAGTCGTACGAGCTGATGGGCTTGCGCCAACACTACTTCGAGGCACGCGGCACCGAGCTCACCGAGGAGGACAACGGCCGCTACAAGCAGACACAGGACGAGCGCGACCGCCATCGCTTCAAGGTGCCTGGCCTGCGCAACATCGAACTCACCTGGCCCTACTACCACGACGGCACCCGTGCCACCATGGAAGAAGCCGTACGCGACATGGCCCTCTACCAGTGCGACGTAGAGCTTACTGATGCCGAGGTTGCCTCTATCGTAGCCTTCATGCGCACCCTCACCGGTGAGTATCAAGGCCAGAAGCTCACTTCAGATAACAAGCAGTGAGCCTTGAGCTGTGAGCAATGAGCTATGAGCAGTGAGTTGTTAAACTCTAAACACTAAACACTACACACTAAACAAGAAAAAATATGAAAGCAATCAAGATGTTATTCCTCGCAGGTGTGGCAATGATGTGTGCTTGCCACCCTTCACCCAAGTCATCAGCACCCAAGCCATCAGCACCTAAGAGCCTCCTATTGCTCGTTGATGTGCAATACGACTTCATCACCGGCTCGCTGGCCGTAGCCGGCGCTCCAGCTGTGATGGATAGCCTTGCCGGATACATCGCCGCACAGCCTCAGGGCAAGTTCGATGCCATTGTCATGACGGCCGACCACCATCCCGCCGACCACTCTTCGTTCAAGGACTACGGCGGCATCTGGCCTGCACACTGCGTGCAGAACACCGAGGGTGCATCCATCTACAAGTCTGTGCTCGATGCGGTAAAGCAGCATGATCCCCAAGCGCCCATCCTGACCAAGGGTGACAATGTGGCGGTAGACGAATACTCCATCCTGGCCAATGAGGCGAGCGCAAAGAGACTCCTCGCCATGATAGAGGAGAAGGGCATACAGGAAATCTATGTGGCAGGCCTTTGTGGCGACTATTGCGTGGGCAACTCCATCAAGGACCTCGTAGCTGCCGGACACGGCGACAAGATCCGTGTGCTCACCCGCTACATCGGCAATATTGACGACGGCACAACACTGCGTGCCATCATCGCCGACAACAACCTGCAGGTGGTAGAGTAGGGCTGTTAGCTGCTATAACGATTAACGATTAAAGTTTAACGATTAACGTTGAACGGTTTTCGTCTTCGTATACGCTTGCGTGTTGCTCTAAACTCTACACACTAAACTTTAAACAAAAATGCCGACGCTCCCCGATTCTCTTGGTAGAGTCGGGGAGTGCTGCGTTTTGGTGTAGTGATACCTATCACCTCTTAATCTCCTTATATGCGCCCAATCCCTTAACCGTTAGTAGATACTTCTGGCGAGGATGACGAGGAGAGTCGGGATATAACATGCGAATATACCCGTTCCTTATTGCTGGAGAAAGTGAATATTCAATGAAATTAGGGCGATTCTTTAGTCCGACTGCGGCCATCATTTCCTTCACTGACAACTCTTTTTCACCTACCACAAGAATTAGCTTCGTGATGTTAGGATTCTCTGTATGTAACTTGTCCTGAACTTGTCCTGAACTTGTAGGGTGCCCGTCTCATCACTCCACTCCGAAGGAGCATTTACAAGCATATATCGGTTTTTTAGATCATGGTTTTCTTCCATCAGCAGGTTGCGGAAGAATTTGTGCAGGAAGCTGTAGTCCTGTCCGATTCCTTTGGCCACATTCTTATAGTTGGCGCGCACGAGAGCGTTACGAAGCCGCTTGCAGACCTATGGCCACACGCCAAGCCTCGGCACGCTCACGCTTGTGAGGCTCGCTGGCCTTTATATATTCATCGAAGTTGAGGTATTGCTGTTCTTCGTTCATATTGTTTCTTATCTCTTTTTATTCTATTCGATTGGCTTCTGTCATAAAGTTTCTCTCGATAGAATTTCTTGTAAAAGTACAGACTTTGGCTGATGTGTGCAAGTTTTGGATTTAGATTCTCAGGATGGTGCCCCTTTTATTATTATTTGTCAGTAGACAAGCACTTCACAAGGTCCTTTAAGTACTCCTCCCGTTCATCGCTCAGCAGTAGGTCGGCAATGTCGGTGTTGCGCTCCACCTCCATCTCTTCGATGTAGTCGAGCACCTTTCCTTTGATTTTGTGCTTACGTGCCGCCTTACACCAGTTGTTGTATTGTCCTTTGTCGGGGAGAATGTATGTGGTGCGTGCATTCAAGTGTTCCTTTATCATTTCTAAGTAGCGGAAGCGGTCACACCCTCCCGTAGCCAACCATATATACGAAGGCATTAGCATAGCGCACACGATGGCCGTCTTCTCGCTCTCCACCACCACTACAGAATTGTCAGGGTTAATGGACAGCAGATGTTCGCCAAAGATACAGTTGTGCTCTTCCCATTGAGCAGGTAGTATCGCCTCTTCTTTCAGCAAGGCATGCAGTGACGACACTCCGCTCTTGCTCTGTGCACGATGTCCGTCGACGTAGTATCTAATGGTCTTCATCATGCGTAGGCGGTTCTCAATGTCGATGTAGGGGATACACCATCCACCGATGGTCTACACTTCCCAGTCGATAGAGATCAATCACGTGTAATAGTTCTTCTTCGGAGAACACCCTCTGTAGATTATCTATCAATCCCTTGTGAGTGTTACTGAACATTCTCTCCTTGATGTCCTTTTCGTAGGGTATCAGTGCATCATGTGGAATGGTAAATAGCCGCAAATCTTGTGGTAACAGCAAAGTCTTCTGCTTCTTCCTTCTCTTCTTTTTCTTCTTCTTCTTTGGAGATGCCACATTGGATAGAGCATCACTAGAGACAACTATGGCTCCTTGTGATTTCATCTCTGTTTCGTTATCGTTGTGATGTTTAATCGCGTCCATGTTGTATTGTTAAAAGAGTTACTTAAATTTATTCTCAAAGAGATTCAAAGTGCCCTCAATTGGATTCCTAAGAAAGTCTTCTTGAATGCCAGACGTTAATATGTGTCTCAGATTCAATAGCAACAGACGCTTGCGCCACTCTGGCAAAGTGTTTATCAATGAAGGGGCCATAAAAGTATTCTCGGTAAAAAAGACTAGTGACGTAGTAAGAAAAGTTCCAAAACGTTCTTTATCATTTTTATATACCTCTTCTAGTTCTTGCAAGAATGCCATTGAACTCGGCTGATTCTTAAAACAAGAAATTAAGACGTATGTGCATTCCGCCTCTGGGATTATATTAATAAAAAGGTGATTTAATGGTATATCCGTTTTTTTATAATCATTAAATCTTTTGTTGTTTATGCTAAAGGTGGGTTGACATAAACTGGCAGATGCTATCGGGTGAAATTTATTTGTTCTAAAGCATACATGTTCCAATTGGGTATAATCCTCGTTCCTCAACCATTCATTCATCAATTCATCATAGCCCAATAAATCCAAGTATAATCCAATTTCAGCATCTTCTTTCCTCGCTGTTATGTAGGTTTTATTATACTCCTTGTAAGTACTTTCCTCTTTACAACTTTTCAATTCTTCATTTTTCGTGTGAACAGCCTTTGCGAATGCTCTATAACAATGTAAGAACTTGCACTTCATTGACGACTCGTCAAAATCGGAATCGTCTAATAGCTTAAACAATTCTCGATCATGGATTTTACAGAAACCTTTAAATGTAGACGCTTTTTTTGTTCCGACAAGCTCAAAACTAGCAAAACAATGTGGGTCATACCAATTTGCGTAGCTTAGTTTAAGATGCTTGAATCCATAGACACCCTTTTTACCCTCAACGAATTCAGTTAATAGATTTAAGCATCTTTTTTCTGAAACAGAATGAGATGCAATGATGTCTTCTTCTGTGCCACAATAAAAACATTTATTGATACGACCTTTGTGTTGAAATTCAGAATATATTCGGTTATGATTAGCTTCTATAAATTTCATGTATAACAAACATTTCAAAAACTCCCTATATGCGGTATACTTCTGTTTAATTTTATCGTTAATTACTCATAATGCAAAAGTACAGAATATATAGCAGGTCATCAAAGATGAAATAGATAAAACTTACGACCGTTTAAATTTTTCGATTAAAATTTAGGGATGTTTAGTTTTTAGTTCTATATTTGTGGCATGGCAGCGATAACTCGCAAGATAGAGTTGTATATAGATAAGAGAAATCTTACAGAAGATGAGTATAAAGCACAATGGCAATATATTCGTCAGATAGATAATACTCTGTTCTTGGCTGCTAATCGCATCTCTTCTCATTGTCTGCTAAATGATGAACTGGAAATCAGATTGAAGTTGCAAATGCCTGAATACTGCGAGATAGAGAAGTCGCTCCGAAACTCCAAGAAGAATAACTTGAGTAAAGAAGAAATCTCGGAGTTAAAACTGCGAAAGAAAGAGTTAGACGCAATAGTTAAAAGACAAAAAGATGAGTTTCTGAGGACTTCTCAGAACTCAACTTATCAACTTGTTGCTCGCGAGTTTGCCAACATACCTACTGATATACTCACGAACCTGAATAATGACATCGTGAGTAAGTATGGGAAGTCGAGGTTAGATATAATAAACGGAGTAAAGTCTCTCAGTACATATAGAAAAGGACTTCCCATTCCTTTCTCGGTAAATAAGAAATTCCCTTTTGTCTTTATTGATGGAGAATATTATTTAGAATGGTTTAAGGGCAAGACAAAAGAGATTACAGGTAAGCCCTTACAATTTAAGTTGCATTTTGGCAAGGATAAAAGTAATAATCGCACCATAGTAGAGAGAATAGTAGAAAGTGCGAGATTGGGAAAGAGGAAAGGCGAAGCCTATGTGATAAACAATTCTTCCATTCAATTAGTAGAGAAAGGGAATAGTTCGAAAATCTTTCTATTGTTGAGTTTAGACATCCCTACAGCGAAAAGAACTTTAGACCCCAACTTGGTAATGGGAATAGATTTAGGAATAAACTATCCTATATACTATGCCATCAATAAGAATGCATATATCAAGGGACATATTGGCGACCGTGATAGCTTCTGGAATGAGCGTATGGTTTTCCAACGACGATTTAAGGAACTACAGCGATTACAATGCACGCAAGGAGGTCGAGGTAGGCAAAAAAAGTTGGCTCCATTAGAGAAGTTGCGCGAAAAAGAGAGAAATTGGGTTAAAACAAAAAATCATATATTTAGCAGAGAGATAATAAAGTGTGCTCTGAAAATAGGAGCAGGTACAATTCATTTAGAAAAACTTAAAAACATAGGAAAGGACAAGGATGGTAATATAGAAGATAACAAGAAATATATCCTTAGAAACTGGTCGTATCATGAACTGCAAGAAATGATAGAGTATAAAGCCGCAATGGAAGGTATAACGGTGAAGTATGTGAATCCAGCATATACAAGCCAAACCTGTAGTTGTTGTGGTAATAAAGGAGAAAGAATCAGTCAATCTGTGTTCAAGTGCTTATGCCCTGAATGTTCGGAGTATGGTAAAGAAGTTAATGCAGACTACAATGCTGCCCGCAACATTGCAAAGAGCGAAATATTTGTAAAGAAATGATTGGATTTCCTCCAATGGGGTTGTTGGAAACCCTGAACTTGTGGCTATATTTTAGCACTCAAGAAGTCTTCAAAACTATAAAAATGTCGTAAAAGTGAACTTTGGGATGTTTACGACATGGTTTTGAGTAGTACATCCAACACACGAGCAAAATTATATGCGCGCGCAGGCGATGTTTACGACATGGTTTTGAGTAGTACATCCAACCAGTTCATATCTTGTGTTTATTATTGCGTTGATGTTTACGATGTAGTTTTGAGTAGTACATCCAACTTACCGTAGTATGAAGGAAAAGTTGGGAGGATGTTTGTAGTCTTGTTTTGAGTAGTACATTCAACGAATACCCCAGAATCATGGCAGCATCGAAGGATGTTTGCAGTCATTTTTCGAGTGGTACTTCAATATTGAGGGATATACCACCATAGCGACCGGCCTGGGATTTAATACCAATGGCATTCGTAAGTTCGACCCATCGTGTCGGGGACATGGTAAAGGCATTTAGTCCTGCTTCAGATCTAATCCCCTCGAATTCGAGGGGGTAAAGGGGGCGAATTCGACCCCTTTGAAACATGGATTGTTCAGTTTCTCCCAAAGGCCAAGATATTCGAGCGTGTTTTTCACTCTCATCCAATTCTTCACCACATCTTTAGGTTCTACGGGATTCTTCTGTCGGGCAATATCTGTGATACAGGTGTAGTCCATCCCATTCTGATGGATGGTTTTAATCTCCACATCCTATACTTGTATTATCGTTTTCTTTGCCATAATCCTTATAATCGTGTTTCATTCGCAAATGTAATCATTCTCCCCGAGATTGCCTATTACTAGGCTGAAATATTGCTTTGTATAATACCAGATAAATAAATCCCGACCTCGAAGGGAAGTCGGGATGGTAGAGGATGTCGTTATTGTTGAGGAGCCAAAGGAGCAGAGTGGCACATCGTGATGATGGTTTATAACTTTATCTTTTCATATCCAGTTAAGTGTCGGCATATATCATTCCCTCCGACATTACCTATTATTTGGTTGAAATATGGCAATCCAAGCAAATCTACTGCAAGAAAGTAAGCAAATGTCACGCAAATTCGGTAGGGGAAATCTTGCACTTTATCAGATGATTGAATGTCAAAGAATGCAATTCTTGTGTTTCGTTACTTTTTCTTCAAGAAACTTCTTTCTTATGCGGCACTTCTGCGCTTTGTGCCCATTTTGTGGAAGGTTCCGTAACATGTGCGCTCGATATAGGCTCGGTTGAGCAGGGTGCGTAGCTTGTAGTCTACGGCACGCGGCTTGATGCCCAGGCGGTCGCCCAGCTCTTTGGCTTCGGCGGTGGTGAATACCTTGGGCAGGGCGTGCAAGAAGCCCAGGGCGCTGATGTAGGCTCGCTTGGGCTCCTCATGCTTCTCCTCACGGCGCAGACGGTCGTAGATGGTGGAGGTCTGCATCATGGTGTAGAAGATATAAGCGAGCCCCCAGTGCAGGTCGGCCTCGGATACGGCAAACTGCTTCTCGGTGAACAGCTCTTCCGCAGCTCCCATCTCCTCGTGGCGACGGAGCACGGCAATGATCATGAGCATACGATAGAGATTGAGGCGCGAGCGCAGGATGGGTGCACGCAAGTCCTTGTCGGGCAGGGCAAGGGCGATGAACGATACCAGCTGGCGGTAATACTCGTCGATGAGTTTGCGCTGCTCGTCACTGATGATGAGGCGGGGCAGCTCCTCGTCGGGCTTACCATCAAACTGGCGCAGGGCGCTCCATATCTCGGTGAGCTGACGGCGGTGATAGGTGTATACATCGCAGAACGCCTCGGCGGTGGCCTCGTCCATCTCATCGCGCACGGTGCCCTTGGCAGGCAGGTTGTGATAGAGGAAACGGGTGGAGAGTCCGTCCTCGAGGTTGGGGATAAACTCACGCACCGACGACATGGTGCCCGTAGCGGCCAGGGCGAGGCGGGTGTGAGGGATGTGGTAGTCCTCATCATCGGTCTTACGGGCAGTGTGGAGGGATTCCTCGTTCTGTGCGGCGAGAAGGATATACATAAAGTCACCAAAGGCCCCACGGTTGGCAGCCGTCAGCTCGGCCAGTTCGGGGATGTGAAGGTATGAGATGTTATCGCCATTGGCATAGAGCAACTTATAATAATTTGCCGCAGTGGTCTTCGAGGGTAGCTTGTGCATACGTCGCAAGGGGGCTTGTGGCTCGTCGACCTCCTCGGCAATGTCGTTCACGTCGATAAGGTTGGCAGCATTGCCCTTGGCGGCATAGGTGAGCTGACTCGTGAGGCGGGTGTAGCGCTTGTGGCGCTTGCGGTAGTCGGCCTGCGCCTGAGCGCTCTCGCTACAGATCATGTCATTGATGCCATCGACAAGGCTGGCCACATCGCCCACGGCCCCTTTGCCCGAGGCCGAAGGACCCACGCAGATGTTCATCATCCCCACCGAATAGAGGCGCTGGCCGTGGCGTACGCGTACATTGCTCATCGCCGAGCCTAAGGTGGGCATCATGGCCATGAGGAGCATGGTGCGGATGTCGGCATCGTCGTAGAGCGATAAGGGTTCGCTCATCATCTGGGGAAGGTTCTTCCACATCGCATCGGGTAGGGCACAGGGCACCATCACGCCATCATCGTCGGTGTGGGCATTCATCAGGGTAATCGGGTCGTCTACGACTCCGCGTGTCACCTCGCTGAGCAGGGAGAACTCCTCTTGTTGGGTCTCACGCAAGATGTCGGCATAGGTCTGTGGTTTTTCCATAGTTGTTGAGTTGGTTGGTGTCATAAGTAGCGTTTTTTTGATTTCTGGGACAAAGATAACACATCAAATCATACAAGTCAACACCTTGAATATCAGCTTGTATGAAAATAATATGGATGGTGCTATTGCAAAAAATGGAACTATTCATTACCTTTGTTCTATGGCTCCAAAAAACTTTCTGGCTGCAAGCAGAAATCATTCTGACTGCAAATAGAAATATTTCTACCTGCAGGAATAAAACATTCTATCTGCAGGCAGAAAAAGCAGAGAACAAAGAGAAAAAATAAAATCACGATAACTAAAAAACTACTACTATGAAAGTAAAGAAATCAAAGCATGTGCGTCATAGTCACGATGGTTATACTCCCGTGGTGCGTTGTCACCTGAGCCGTCGGCACAAAGTGGCGGGTGCTGACAAGGATGCTTGGTGCACAGGTGTCTCGGTAGCCTTTCCACAAAAGGTCGACATTGAAATGATGGCGCTCGACATTAGCCGTGCCACTACTGCCACGCCCACCGATGTAAAACTGGTGTGGGATGCTCTGCGCACCACCATTACCGATGCCCTCAGCCATGGTCATCGTGTGCAACTCGATGGGCTGGGTTCGCTCACCATGGAGCTGAGCAGTCATACGGGACCTACACCGCCTACGGGCAAAGATGTGCGCATCAGTGGCATCCGTTTCCGCCCCGACAAGCACCTGCTCGATAGCCTTGCCGATGTGAAGTTTCAGGTGGAAGGCAAGGTGAAGCAACCTCTTGCTGGCCCCGAGTTGGCCGATGCGCTGTATGAGTACTTCGAGGAACACGAAGACATCTCGGTGGGCGAGTTTGCCCGCATCAGCCACTATGCGCTGAGCACCTCATATGCCAAGCTCAACGACTATGTGGCGCATGGCGAGATGGAGCGCGTGCCTCGCATCAAGGGATGCTTCCGTCCCACACCGGGTAACTTTGGACGAGAATAGAAATGTTTTTTACCATCGGACAATATATGATTTACAAATTGCAGCCCTTAGGATGTCGTGTGATTTACCATTATAACATAAAGACACAACCACTAATATAGGAAGACATATAGCGACGCGAAGATTTGCGTTGTTTAGGGATTAAACCTCAGACCCTGAGAATGATGCCCCACACGAATTTGCGTAATATTTGCGTTGTTTCTATGAAAATTCTTTTTACTTTTGTTGCAGGTTAAACAAAACAATTAAAATATAGGAGGATATATGAATAATTTCACTTTTTATAGCCCCACTTACTTTGTGTTCGGCAAGGACAAGGAGAACTCGGTGGGCAAGTATGTCAAGCGTTTCGGAGGATCAAAGGTGCTGATTCACTACGGTGGCGGAAGCGTGGTGCGCACGGGTCTGCTCGGGCGTGTCAAGGCTGCCTTGGAGGCCGATGGCATTGCGTATGTGGAGCTGGGTGGCGTGCAGCCCAATCCCCGTAGTGGGTTGGTGTATGAGGGCATCGACCTGTGCCGTCGGGAGGGGGTCGACTTCATCCTGGCTGTGGGTGGCGGAAGCACCATCGACTCTGCCAAGGCAATTGCTGCGGGTGCTGTCTACGAGGGTGACTTTTGGGATTTCTATATGGGAAAGCCCGTCACCGAGGCACTGCCTGTGGGTACCATTCTGACCATTGCTGCTGCGGGTAGTGAGGGTAGCCCCGACTCGGTCATCACTAAGGAGGAGGGGATGCTCAAGCGTGGAGCTTCGGGCGAAGCATATCGTCCGGTATTCTCTATCTTGAACCCTGCACTCACACAGACGCTTCCTGCCTATCAGACCGCCTGTGGTGTTACCGACATCATGGCACACTTGTTTGAGCGTTACTTTACCAACACCCAGGATGTGGAGGTCACTGACCGCGTCATCGAAGCATTGCTGATGACGATGATTAACGAAGCGCCCAAGGTGATTGCTAACCCCGATGACTATCAGGCACGAGCCAATATCATGTGGGCTGGCATGATGGCTCACAACAACTGCTGTGGAGTGGGTCGTGAGCAGGACTGGGCAAGCCACGATATGGAGCACGAGCTGTCGGCGCTCTACGATTGTGCCCATGGTGCTGGACTGGCTGTTGTGTTTCCTGCCTGGATGGAGTATAACATGGAGCACGATGTGATGCGTTTTGCACAGGTAGCCCATCGTGTTTGGGGATGTGCCATGGATTTTCAGCACCCCGAGCGCACTGCAAAGGCTGGTATTGAGGCTTTCCGCAACTTCTTGAAATCTATCGGCATGCCCCAGACGATGACCGAGCTGGGCGGCAAGGAGGAGGATATCCCTTATCTGGCCCATACGGCTGCCTACGGCAACGAAGGAGACGGATGCTTGGGTAGGTTCGTTGAACTGAAGGAGGAGGATATCGCAAACATCTACCGACTCATGCTATAGCAAAGAGAAATGATTGACTACGGACTGAAGGATAAAGTGGTGCTCATCACGGGCACGAACAACCCGCAAGGCATAGGGGCTACGACGGCACTGGCCTTCGCTCGCGAAGGGGCTAAGGTGGTGATGGTATACAAGAGGGTGTGCAGACCTTTCGACCCGGACGAGACGGCTCATAACGGGGTGGACCGTTACTACTATGCCAATGCGGGCGGGACCGATGAGGTGGAGGCTGAACTGAAGAAGCAGGGAGCTGACTATCTGGTCATGGAGAGCGACATAGCGGATGAAGCGGCTGTGGAGGCTATCTACACGGCGGCAATGGAGCGGTATGGCAAGGTGGACATCTTGGTCAACAATGCGGCTACGGACGATGAGAACGGACTCGACACGATAGAACACATCACGCGGCAGGTGATTGACGATACCTTTGCGGTGAACGTACGCGGAAGCATCCTGATGATGCGCGAGTTCGTACGTCATCGCACTGGTGGCTATGGACGCATTATCAACCTGTCGACAGATGCTGCACAGGTCTTTGCCGGACAGATTACCTATGGGGCAAGCAAGGCTACGCTGGAAGCGCTCACCCGCAGCATCGCCCTCGAAGTGGCACCATATGGCATTACTGTCAACTGCGTGGCTCCCGGACCTACACAGACGGGATGGATTGACGAGGCGTTGGAGGAGGCTGTCATCCCACTCATACCCATGGGACAACTTATCCAGCCCGAAGATATTGCCGACACCATACTCTTCCTCGCCAGCAAGCAGGCACGGATGCTCACTGGACAGGTCATCAAAGTGTCGGGTGGACATGCGTTGTGATACGCTGAGCGTGTACGAAAACGATTTATAGACCAGTATTGAAGTTTCTTTGAAAAAAAGTCTTCTGCCCTGCTCTGTAGCATCTCAAAAGGAGACCGTAAAGCATCGCCTATCCTTTGGATGAAAAAACAAAAGGCACCCCGAGGGATGCCCTTTGTAGTGTATGTGGGTGGCTTTACTTCTTGAAGTATGAGCCGAGTGAGAGCAGCCAGGCGACTACGATGCTCACTACCATACCTGTAGCTCCGAAGAGGAAGAAGTTGGCAGTGGTGCACTCGCTCATCCAGAAGACGACGGCCTCGCCAGCTACGAAGCCTGTGAGGGCTGCATAGCCCTTGACGCGCTTCATGAAGACGGCGATGAAGAAGAGTCCGCCCAAGCCACTGGTGAGGAGGCCTAACGCTTCGTTGAAGAAGTCGAGGAACGACTGGATATCCCATGTGGCCATGAGCAGGGCAAGCACCAAGCCTACCATACCGCTCAGCACTGATGCCCAGCGGGCTACGACTACCAGCTGTGAGTCTGTAGTGGTGCGGAAACGCTTCCAGAAGTCGATAGAGAAGGCGGTGGCCACACTGTTGATATTGCTCGAGATGGTACTCATGGTGGCGGCAAAGATGGCCGCGATGAGTGCTCCGGCAACACCGGCGGGCATCTGACTCATCATGAAGAAGGGGAAGATGGCATCAGACTGTCCCATGGTGACGTCGAGCTCTACGGGGTGGGTTTTATAGAAGGTATAGAGGCCTGTACCTATCATGTAGAAGGCTACAGAGACAAACACGCTCATGACGCCATTGACGAGGATACCGCGACCTGCTGACTTCTCATCGGGAGTGGTGAGATAGCGTTGGATGACGGTCTGGTCAGAGGTGTAGGAGATGAGGTTGTTGGCCAAGCCACCGATGATGATGACCCACCATGTGGCCTGTGACCATGAGTTGCTCCAGTCGAAGAGGCGCAGCTTGTCGTTCTCCAAGGCGATATCGATGCAGCCCATCACTCCGCCCTCGGTATTCACGGCCAGGTATATCACGGCAAAGATGGCACCGCAGACGAGTATCAGGCCTTGCACTACATCGCCCCAGATAACGGCTTCTACACCACCCATGGTGCAGTAGATGATGGTCACAAGACCCATGAGCAC
>JAZRFA010000078.1:0-2375 GCA_045661085.1 Bacteroidaceae bacterium | reverse complement strand
AAACACTCGGCAAAGCCGACAACTGCGAGCCTTTAGCGATGCAGTCTTTGTGAGATTCGTGAGATTCGTGTGAGGTAAAAGACTTATTATCTGAGAGAAATATATAGCAGCGTCTAATAAATTTATAATGCGTATTCCCTGGTTCCATGAAGAGAATGATATTTCTACCCGCGAATAGAAATGTTTCTGGCCGCGAATAGAAAGTGTTATGTTCGCGAGTAGAAAACATTCTGACCGCGAATAGAAAAATAGATGAAACCATAGAAAAATCCTTAATGCCTATGAAAATAAAGAGATCAAAGCATGTGCATCACGACAGCGGGTATACCCCTGTGGTGAATTGCAAACTGACCAGTCGCCGCCTCGTTTGTGGCCCGGAATCCGACGTACAGGGTGTGGCCGTAGCCGTTGCCCACCCGCAGAAGGTCGACATCGAACAGATGGCACACGACATCAGCCACGCCACCACTGCCACGCCCACCGATGTGAAACTCGTGTGGGACGCGCTGCGCACGGTCATTACCGACGCTTTGTGTGAGGGACGCCGTGTGCAACTCGATGGACTGGGCTCGCTCACCATGGAGCTGAGTAGTCACACCGGTTCAACGCTACCCACGGGCAAGGATGTACGCATCAGCGGCATCCGCTTCCGCCCCGACAAGCACTTGCTGGACCGCCTTGCCGATGTGAAGTTCAAGGTGGAGGACAAGGTGCGCCAGCCCCTTGCGGTACACGAATTGGCCGATGCCTTGTGCGAACACTTCGCGACACACGACGACATCAACGTCCGCGAGTTTGCCCACATCAGCCACTATGCCGTGAGCACCTCGTATCAGAAGTTGGCCGACTATGTGGCTCATGGCGAGATGGAGCCCGTGCCCCGCATCAAGGGTTGCTATCGTCCTACGCCAGGCAATTTTGGAAGGGAGGAGTAAGAGAACAACGACTATAATATAATTGGGAATTTTCATCCGCTCAACACGCTGTACTTCACCATACTTACATCGAAATCATGTACGGTTTATGTACGGTATTTGGAAGGTTTAAATATTAGTAATCAGAATGAAACAGACAAAGCAACTTCTCATAGCCCTTACCGCGCTGATGCTGGGGGCTTATGGCACACAGGCAAGGCATATCGCCGCAGATACCCGAGGCATTGCCGCCAATATCGCCCAAGTGGCAGATGACGACTCGATAGATCATGAGCAGGTGTTTATAGAACATGAGGAAGCGCCAGAATTCCCCGGTGGCACGCAAGCCCTGAATGAATACATCAAGAGCAACAAGCTGTACCCTCAGGAGGCTATGGATAGAGGCATCGAGGGGCGTGTCATCGCGCAGTTCGTAGTGGACAGCATGGGCAATGTCTGTGAAGAGCGTGTGGTGAGGTCTGTTGATACGCAACTCGACGGTGAGGCCATCCGCCTGATACGCAACATGCCGAGATGGAGCCGGGCAAGCAGTGGGGAAGACCAGTGCGAGTGCGCTATACCATTCCCATCACCTTTGCTCTGCCCGACAGTGCTGCCAAGAAGGTCATTGAAAGTCCCAAGCCTAAAGGTCCGACGATAGATGAGGCCGATAAGAAGCCGCTCATCGTGCTCCTCTTTGCCGATGGAGCAGAAATCATTGCCGAAGGCAAGCAGCTCAACTATGTGCCTTGCATTGTTGTCGAGTTTGACTACCTCGAACCGTTTGACCTGTCGGCTGAAGACATTGCCGATGCCGATACTTTGGGGTGGTACATGGCAGAAGACAAGTACGGAAAACAGGGCAAAGATGGCGCTATTGTGTATCACGTCAAGGAGAAGAGCTATGGCGAAGTGACCCAGGCGTTGAAGCATCATTGGTTCAACAAAGGTAGCAACGAGCGGCTACGGACGATAGAGAAGAGGTCGGGGAGCGCCGATGAGGAGGTCGTAGAATATGAGTCAAAATATGAAGACATGTTTATTCATTATGAATCACAGCCCGAGTTCCCTGG
Organism: Bacteroidaceae bacterium; assembly: GCA_045661085.1. GTDB lineage: Bacteria > Bacteroidota > Bacteroidia > Bacteroidales > Bacteroidaceae > UBA1189. Next base: position 388 of record JAZRFA010000078.1, on the reverse strand, counting down.
TGGGATGCAGGCATTGATGGACTATATGAAAGCGAATATCCGTTATCCCCAAGAGGGCAAGGAGAGGGGTAAGCAAGGACGCGTCATCGTACAATTTATCGTAGAGGAGGATGGCACTCTTACTGGGGAGCAAGTGCTCAAGCCTGTCGACCCACAACTTGATGCTGAGGCCATCCGCATAGCACGTAGCATGCCCAAGTGGAAGCCTGGAGAGACTCGCGGCAAGCCCACCCGAATGCGATTTACCTTCCCTGTGTCCTTCAGGTTGAAAGATTGATTTTATGGAGGGTTTTGATGTCCTCCTCTTACGCCCCCATCAAATAAAACAGTAGCAAATTTGACCAATCAAAATCATTTGTTTATTTTTGCAATAGAAAAGGAGATGAGC
>JAZRFA010000077.1:0-9532 GCA_045661085.1 Bacteroidaceae bacterium | reverse complement strand
CAATGTGGCGATGATTCAGCGCAATTGGTTGCTGGGCAAGCGCATTGCCATTGAGGAACTGAGGGGTGAAAGTCGTGCTGAATATGGCAAAGAGGTGGTTGTGAAATTGGCGGACTACCTCACCGAGAATTATGGTAAGGGCTTTGACTATAGTTCTTTGTATAAGTATATCCGTTTCTATAAGGCCTTTCCTCAGATTTTGGACTCAGTGCGTACAAAATTCCTGTCGCTCACTTGGACGCATTATCGCGCATTGCTCCGTGTGACTGATGATGCTGCTCGCAACTGGTATATGAACGAGGCGATTAGCGAGGGATGGAGCTCGCGTACGCTCGATAGAAACATCGCTTCGCAGTATTATTACCGTCTGCTGCAGTCTCAAGCCAAGGATACTGTGCGCGATGAAATGCAGGCGTTGACAGCCGACTTCCAGAAAGACAAGCTGGAGTTTATCAAAAATCCTGTCGTGGCCGAGTTCCTTGGATTGGCTTCTAACAGTGATTTTACAGAGACCAAGTTGGAGGCTTCTATCATCACCCACATACAGAAATTTGTGATGGAACTGGGTAAGGGATACGCTTTTGTAGCACGGCAACAGCATATCCGTACCGATATGGGTGACTATTTCATTGATTTGGTATTCTACAACTACATCCTCAAATGCTTTCTCCTTGTAGACCTCAAGACCTCGCGTATCACTCATCAGGATGTGGGGCAGATGGATATGTACGTAAGGATGTACGACCAGTTGAAACGCACCGAAGGCGATAACCCTACCATTGGTCTTATCCTTTGCTCAGAGACAAGCGAGGATATGGCACGATATTCGGTGATGCACGATAATGAACGCCTCTTCCAAGCCAAGTACCTCACTTTCTTGCCTACCGTAGAACAGCTTCGCGAGGAGATTGAACTGCAGAAAAGTGTGTTCCGCTCTCAACAGGGAGAATAACCGTATTCTTTCCCTTCTTCCCGCTCAATCCCCAAGGCAAATGAAAAGAACGCAGCCACGGGCGATTAGGGAAATGCAAAGCGTCAGCAATATATGGGAACCGATGACAATCTGTTACGGAAACGGAGAAGTCTATACTTCCGATTTCGATTCCGTGTAAGCAGATTGTTGGATTTCCTACCAATATGCTACGAAATTTCTGTACCGGATTTCCGAGCGTTTCGTTTGGTGGAGCCTGTCGATTGCTCGTCTGCTCCCTTGTTCATATATAATTCCATACTTTTCGAGAACTTTCTTGGCGGCTGTATGAAAAAACAAAAACTTTCGGCTATTTGTATTTACTAAAAAAGTATTTAGTATCTTTACACCGTGAAAGTACAAATGGAACTTTGGTATGGATAAGAAATTTGTGGACAAGGTGAATTATATGATTGCCGTGATAAGCGATTTTGCATCGATGCACTCGCTTAGCAATGCGCAGTCGTATCGCTACCTGAACCGTTACAAAGGTCTGGAATTCATAGACAAGTATTACGAGGTGGAGCATACGCTCCCCTTTGAGGATGTAATAACTGACCTTACGGCATACTGTAGACGGAAAGGAGGAGCACTGGCATGATACTGTACCATGGTACAAATGTAGAGTTCAACGAAGTTGATCTCACAAAATCAAAAGTCGGAAAGGATTTTGGTTGTGGGTTCTACCTGTCGGCAAATAGAAACCAAGCTTGGGAGTTGGCCAAGCGTAAGGCTGAGCAAAGTGGTGAGGGTGAGCCGAAGGTTTACGAATATGAGTTTGACGAGACACTCTTGCAAGGTAATGAACTCTTGGTGCAAGACTTCGGTGAATATAGTAGAGAGTGGGCGGAGTTTGTATTGGCCAACAGAAGAAACAGAACTCGTGAATCGGTGCACCCATACGATGTTGTGATAGGCCCCATCGCCAATGATACCGTAGGCTTTCAGATACGTCGCTTTACGGCAGGCATTATAGATATGGAGCGCTTCATTCAAGAACTGCAGTATATGAAGGGTGTCAGTTTCCAGTACTTCTTCGGTACGGAGAGGGCCATCAAGCATTTGAAACGAAGATGAAAAAGGAGGAAATCAATTTCATGATAGAAGAGATAAGTAAGGAACTTATCTTATTGCTTGTCGAGGAACGTGGTATGGAGTTGCACGACGCGTTTGATACGTTGTATACTTCGGACACCTATGCTCGCTTGAATGACTCAAAAAATGGGTTGTATTCACAAAGCACTCCTTATATCTACGAATGCTTGGAACATGAGTTGCTGACAGGAAAGATGATGTGATATCCCAAAAGAGATTAATATGCTGTTACCTTGCCTACATCCCGAACTTGTTGAGGCTGGTTGCGACGAAGCGGGCCGTGGTTGCTTGGCTGGCGATGTGTATGCGGCGGCGGTGATATTGCCGGCTGATTACTCGCACCCCTTGCTCAATGATTCGAAGCAACTGACCGAGAAACAGCGCTATGCCTTGCGTGAAGATATAGAGCGCGATGCAATAGCTTGGGCGCTCGGCATCGTGACGGCTAAGGAGATTGATGAGATCAATATCCTCAATGCCTCTATCCTGGCCATGCATCGTGCATTGGATGGACTGAAGGTGCGCCCTGAATATGTGGTTGTTGATGGCAATAAGTTCAAGCCCTATGGCGACACGCCTCATGAGACGGTGGTCAAGGGCGATGGCAAGCTGATGAATATCGCGGCGGCCTCCATCTTGGCCAAGACCTACCGCGACGACTACATGAACCGCCTGCACGAGGAGTATCCTCACTACGACTGGAATCATAACAAGGGCTATCCCACGGCCAAACACCGTGCAGGAATCAAGGAGCATGGCCTCACGCCCTATCACCGTATGAGCTATAACCTTCTCGGTGATGGACAGTTGTCGCTGGATTTCGGGTAGCAGCAGCTATTCGGATGTCGCGATTTGGGGACTATGGTTCTTGTGTCCCTTTGGTGCGTATTTTCTCTAACTCATTGCGCAGGCTGTCTACTATGGTGGGGTGTGAACTGGCCTTGTTAGTGGTTTCATCATATTCGCCATTGACACGTTGGAAGACCTGGGGCGAGGTGGAGTAGCCGGTTTCAATCTTGGGGCCCCAAGGTATCATGGCTGCGCCACCCTTGGGCTCGATATATTTCCAGGTAGCGGTGCGGAGTGTCAAGGTGTGGTTCTGTGCCATGCCCATAGCGTAGGGACGGCCCGTGTCGGCCTTACCCAACCAGGTGTCGGCCTGTTCGGCCTGTCCGTCGGGAGAGAGTGACTCTCCGTTGCTTACCCCTACGAGGGTGGCCATGACGTCGAGGAAGTCGACCTGTGATACGAGTGCTTCCTTTGCGGCTGGCTCCGTGATGTGGGCGGGCCAGTGTACGATGAAGGGTACTCGGGTGCCGCCTTCGTAAGCACTGTACTTACCTCCGCGCAGACCGCCAGTGGGTGAGTGCTCGCCTACCAGCTCTTCGGCTTGGTCGACGTAGCCGTCATCGAGCACGGGACCATTGTCGCTGGTGAGGATGATGAGGGTGTTGTCGAGCAGGCCCTGCTCCTCAAGGGTGCGTACGATTTTTCCCACGCTCCAGTCGAACTGCACGATGGCGTCGCCACGCAAGCCCATCTCGCTCGTGCCGCGGAAGCGGGGATGAGGGAAGCGGGGCACATGCACGTCATTCGTGGCAAAGTATATGAAGAAGGGGGTATCGGTATTCTCCTTGATAAAGTCTACTGCATGTCTGGTGATGCTGTCAGCAATGTTCTCATCCTTCCAGAGGGCTTTGCCGCCACCCTTCATGTAGCCTATACGCCCGATACCGTTGACGATGGAGTTGTTGTGTCCGTGCGAACTCTTGAGGTTGTATAGCAATTCGGGATTGTTATGCCCTGTGGGCTCGCCTTCGAAATTCTTGTTATAGTTGACGCAGATGGGAGCTGATGGGTCGTAGTTGGCTACGCTGCTATTCTCGATAAACACGCAGGGGACCCTATCGGCAGTGGCAGCCATGATGTAGGAGTAATCGAATCCGATATCGGGCAGAGCCGGGGAGATGGGCTTATTCCAATCCTGCTGTCCTGTCTTGGCGCCTAAGCCGAGATGCCACTTGCCAAAGGCTGCTGTGGTGTAGCCGGCCTCCTTGAAAACGTCGGCTACGGTGTATTGATCGGGGGAGACGATCATCGCTGCATCGCCGGCAGCCACATCAGTGCCCTGCTTGCGCCAAGGGTATTCGCCCGTGAGCAGAGAGTAGCGCGAAGGGGTGCTCGTGGAGGCTACGGCATGGGCATTGGTGAAACGAAGGCCATGCTCGGATAGGCGGTTCACATTGGGCGTCTTGACGCCTACAGCACCATAACACTCCAGGTCACCAAACCCCAAGTCGTCGGCATAGATCATTATCACATTGGGGCGTGTGTTGTCGGTGGCAAGTTGGGGGGAGTTCTCTTGCGCAAGGAGCGCGCTGGGTAAGGTGGTGGCTAGCGAAAGGAGGCCGATATTTATGTTCTTCATTGTTCTTTGGGTAACTAATCTATAGCCTACACGATGGGGGAACAACTTGTACTTCTGCCTCGGGGAGGTGTCCGCTGCGTATGCGCCATTCGTTGGGGTAGAGGTTATTGGCGCGGTTGCCGAGGTTTTTGACGAATCCTAACGGTACGTTGCGGTAGGTGACGAGCACGAAGCCGTGTGGTGTGTCGGCAGGTAGCGTGATGGCTTCGCGACGCAGGTAGCGCAAGGCTTCGGCATAGGAGAGCTCGCAGCTGGCAAAGGCCTCGGCGCGGAGTGCGGTGCTCATGGCCAGGTCGTGGGTCGGGAGAGTATCGCGCCCCTTCAGTTCGGCCAGCGTGATACCGGCCTTGATGAGGTAGAGTTGCTCGGAAAGGGTCGCATAGAGCGGCTCCATATCACAGGGCAAGGCCATCACCTCGGTGCCGATGACTTTATAGGTGTAGGACGAGCTATCTGCAAGCCATTGCTTGCACTCAGTGGGCACGGCTATGGCGGGTTGCTTGCCCTTCTTGTCTTTCTTCTTGCCCTTACCGCCACGGGGCGCATCAGCAACAGAAGCGCCTTCTCCCTTGCGCATTACGGCCAGGAAGAAACCCTCGCCACGGGTGCGGCCAGGAAGGAATCGGTAGGCGTGGGGCACGTCGGGCACGAGGCTCGGGGTGATACCCCATGAGTCGTCGATGCTGATAGGAAGTAGCTCGGCTCCCAGTTCGTCCATCATCCAGCGCACGTTCTCCTCATCCTCTTGGGTGTTGAAGGTACAGGTGCTGTAGATGAGCAGTCCGCCGGGGCGTAGCGTGGGCCATATGTCGGAGAGGATGTCGCGCTGACGCTTCCAGCACACCTCCACGTTCTCAGGGCTCCACTCACTCACGGCCACTTCGTCTTTGCGGAACATACCCTCTCCGCTACAGGGAGCATCTACGAGGATGAGGTCGAAGGTCTCGCCCAGCGGGGTGAAGTCGGCTGGATAGTTCGATGTCACGATGCATCGCGGATGTCCCCACTTGGAGATATTTTCAGACAGCACTTGGGCGCGGGGACGCATCACCTCGTTTGATACCAATACACAATCGTCGGGTAGGAGTGAGCGCAGCAGCGTGCTCTTTCCACCGGGGGCGGCGCAGAGGTCGAGTGCTATGCGAGCTTCTTGGAGGTGTTGCTTCACGGCTTGCTCCACAAACATCGACGAGGCCTCCTGCACGTAGTAGCACCCCGCGTGGAATAGGGGATCGAAGGTGAACTGAGGGCGTTCGGGGAGGTAGTAGCCGTCGGTTGCCCAGGGCACGTGCTCGTAGTCGGGTGTGGCGGTACACTTGTTCTTGTTGAAGCGTATGCTCACGGCTGGTTCGCCAAGTAGCGCCTCGCGAAAGGCATCATAGTCATCGCCAAGGAGTTGGCGCATAGATTCCTCAAAGGGTATGGGTAGATTCATAGAATAGTCTTTTGTCTTACAAAAATACGACAAACACTCGAATAATCAATGTGAATGGGGAATATATTCAACCCTTTTGTGTATATTTGATGCCTCGAATATAGCTTTGCTCGCTGAGAAATCTCAAAGCATGCTTTGCATTTCGCTCGCTTTACGCTATATTTGCAACTTGAAACTTGACGGGTAAATTTGTATTGTAGGTAATAGATTATGGATAAATAGGCTCTCGGATGATGTCCGTTAACAACTTTGTTGTTGAGTTTTGGCTACACCTCAGCATGATTCAAGCTTGGCTTGATTCTGCGTTCGGTTCGCACAAACCTTGTCTGTTGTCCGTTAAAGACTGAATTAATGTAAATGAAAGAATTTGTAATATCACAATCCAAGACCGAGCGCGCCGTGCTCGTGGGCCTTATCACACAGCAGCAGAATGAGCAGAAGACACAGGAGTATCTCGACGAGCTCGCCTTCCTGGCCGAGACGGCCGGGGCCGAGGTGGTGAAGACCTTCACGCAGAAGCTCGATGGCCCCAGTTCGGTGACCTATGTCGGTAAAGGTAAGCTGCAGGAGATACGCGAATACATCGAACTCTGTGCCGAGGAGCCCGAGGAGGACGAGTACGGCAACATCCCCGAATCGCAAGAGATCGGTATGGTCATCTTCGACGATGAGCTATCGGCCAAGCAGCTCCGCAATATCGAGGCTGAGCTGAAGGTAAAGATTCTCGACCGCACATCGCTCATCCTCGACATCTTCGCCATGCGTGCCCAGACGGCCAATGCCAAGACGCAGGTCGAGCTGGCACAATATAAGTATATGCTCCCCCGACTCACCCGCCTGTGGACTCACCTTGAGCGTCAGGGTGGTGGCTCCGGTGCTGGTGGCGGTAAGGGCTCGGTAGGTCTGCGCGGACCTGGTGAGACGCAGCTCGAGATGGACCGCCGTATCATCCTGGGTCGCATGTCGCTGCTCAAGAAACAACTTGCCGAGATCGACAAGCAGAAGGCCACCCAGCGTAAGAACCGCGGCCGCCTCATCCGCGTAGCCCTCGTGGGCTATACCAACGTGGGTAAGTCGACCCTCATGAACCTCCTTGCCAAGAGCGAGGTGTTTGCCGAGAACAAGCTCTTTGCTACCCTCGACACCACCGTGCGCAAGGTCATCATCGAGAACCTGCCGTTCCTCCTCTCCGACACCGTAGGCTTCATCCGCAAGCTCCCCACCGACCTCGTCGACTCCTTCAAGTCGACCCTCGATGAGGTGCGCGAGGCCGATCTCCTGCTCCACGTGGTAGATATCTCGCATCCCGACTTTGAAGACCAGATCAAGGTGGTGGAGAAGACCCTTGCCGACCTCGGATGCAGCGAAAAGCCTCTCATCATCGTCTTCAACAAGACTGATGCCTACACCTTCACCCCCAAGGAGGAGGACGACCTCACACCCAAGACCAAGGAGAACGTTTCGCTCGACGAGCTCATGCAGACCTGGATGGCCAAGATGCACGACAGTTGCATCTTCATCTCGGCCCGCGAACGCGACAACATCGAGAACCTCAAGACCATGATGTACAACCGCGTGCGCGAACTCCACGTGCAGAAATACCCCTACAACGACTTCCTCTATCAGACCTACGAGGCTGACGCGGAGTGATGCATTGGATAGCAATAGAAGACAAAACCTAATGGCAATAAAGAATAATGAAATCTAAAAAGGAAGAAAGCATAATGCTTATTGTGCTGGGGCTCATCGGCACTCCCAACATGTTAGTCTTTATTATGAAGTCATTTCGTGGTGATGACGTTCTCGACACTATATTTGGCTACATCATGGTGGCCATGCTCATTTCCTTTTGGGTAGGTATTGTCTTTGAACTGATTAAGAGCAAAAGAAACAATAGCAAGAAGGACTGATACGCTCACTGAGATCCAATCCTGCAAGACACGGTCCAACTCTTAACCTTTCACTCTTCACTAAAAAATCAGAGCCGTCCGATTTTTCCAACAGATGGCTCTGATTTTTCTATTGCAAGGCTCTGATAATCTCAACGAAAGGCTCCAATTCATAAGGCTGTTCCTGATTCAGGTTGTCAATGTCGGTGCCTAAGCAAATTGAGCGCATCGCCTACCGTTGCAGCGACAAGCCCCTCATCATCGTCTTCAACAAGACCGATGCTTACACCTTCACTCCCAAGGAGGAGGACGACCTCACCCCAAAGACCAGGAGAACGTTTCGCTCGGCGAGCTCATGCAGACTTGGATGGCCAAGATGCACGATAGCTGCATCTTCATCTCGGCCCGCGAGCGTGACAACATCGAGAACCTCAAGACCATGATGTACAACCGCGTGCGCGAACTCCACGTGCAGAAAGACCCCTACAACGACTTCCTCTATCAGACATACGAGGAGTAAGCTTTTTACCTGCCACCATCAGCCGAGATGCTATAACTCGCAGTCGCTATGTTGCTTAGTGGCGGACATTGCGTACGAAAATCCATGTACGCCAGTGTCCGCCACTAAGAGTTTACTGCGGTTTTATCACTAAATAAATCTTGCGCGATAAAAACAGGAGTTGGCATAATCTTGCAGATATACAAAGAGTCTTCCCTGTTCTGAAGAGACATTTTCATTTACCGCTGCCCAAAGGTAAGGTTACCGCTGCGCAACGGCAACCTTACCCTTGCGCAACAGCAACCTTGCCCTTGCGCAGCAGTAAGTAACTTTGTGGGATATTTTCATTGAAAGAGAGCGTGCCGTATAGGAACTGTTGCTCGACGTGGATGAAGGTTCTATACGTCTGCAATGTTGCTGGCAATGAGTGATTGGCGGATACTGGCTGATGGGTGAATTTGTGGGCAATGTCCGCCAGTATGTATTAGATAATCAAAATATTGTCCTATGTTGGCGGATGGTGGCAGATGAAAAACGGTGACATTATAGTGTGATAAAATTGTCCGTTCGCCCCATTGGACTACCCCAAAAATAAAATTATGCGAGGAAAAGTGGACCGAAAGCCTTGTAGATATGCAAAGTCTTTGTAATTTTGCATGAGTTCATCATTGGAAACTTAAAAACTTACAAACTCATAAACTCAAATCACTATGGCAACCACACCGGAATTCAAGTATGCACCGATGTTCCAGCTGGGAAAGGATGACACCGAGTACTATCTGTTGACCAAAGACTATGTGTCTGTCGGTGAGTTCGAGGGCAAACCCATGTTGAAGATTGCTCCCGAAGGTTTAACAGCAATGGCCAACGCCGCCTTCCGCGACGTATCGTTCCTCCTCCGCCGCGCTCACAACGAGCAGGTGGCCAAGATTCTCTCTGACCCCGAGGCTAGCGACAATGACAAGTATGTAGCGCTCACCTTCCTGCGCAACGCTGAGGTGGCTGCCAAGGGCAAGCTCCCCTTGTGCCAGGACACAGGTACCGCCATCATCCATGGTGAGAAGGGTCAGCAGGTGTGGACAGGCTTCTGGGATGAGGAGGCTCTCTCGCTGGGCGTATACAAGACCTATACCGAGGAGAACCTGCGCTATTCGCAGAACGCTCCGCTCGACATGTACAACGAGGTGAACACCCGTTGCAACCTCCCCGCACAGAT
>JAZRFA010000076.1:0-16968 GCA_045661085.1 Bacteroidaceae bacterium | reverse complement strand
TGGACTGCCTAGGTAATCAAATAAGACAACACGCCCCACGCTTATAGCGTATGGGTACAACATAGGCTGTACACATATATAAACTACAAGCGGGAGCCGTTTGTTGCCTATCACCCGATTACCTTGAAAATTGTCCAGATTTTCACCAAAAGGGTAATATCGCTTAAACGCTTCCGTTTATTTTCTCACAAAGTTGTCTCTGAATCCTCGCATGGATTTCTTTCTTGAGACTTTTACAAATGTAAGTGTTTTTTTTGAATGTGGTAGAGTTTGGGGATAAAAAATAACTAAGCATTTCCTTTTTTCCAAGACAAAAAAGGGTGATTTTTGCCGCTTTTCCAAGGAAAAACAAGGGTATTTCTGCCGCTTTTCCAAGAGAAAGCATCTTTTAAGCCTAGAAAATAAAAACGTACCATAGATTCACATCTACGGTACGCCTGATAGGTTTAATTTTTAAAACTTTCAATAATAGAAAATTTCATTTGTTGGGGAGAAAAAGCGTATTGTGGATGTTTTCCGTAATACGCTTTATAAATTACAAAGTTCGTTATAAATGTTTCAAGACAATAACTCTTCGGGAGTCAACACATTTATGGAACTAAAATTGAAATCTTTTTTGTTTCTTGTAACAATGACTTCACATTGATTGGACAAAGCACAATAGTATTGAAGTGCATCTTCAAAATCCTTGGCTTGTAAATCCAATGCTGATGTTAAATGACCATATGTAGTATCTGCCACATTCAAGAATGACGAAAGTTTCTTCATCTCATTGTAAAAATCATTACCTCGTAAAGTCTTTCTTAAAATATATGCCAAGTTGGCCATGGTCAATACGGACACGAATAAAGAGATTTCTTTCTCCTTACTTAATGCCAAAACTCTTGCAGATGACAAATATCCCTCTCTCTGCATCAGCACGTCTATAATGACATTCGTGTCTATAAAAATTCGTTTCATTTGCGTAACAAGTAAGCCAGTCTATCATCATTCATAATATCTTCTTCTGGGATAGAAGATGCAATTCCTACCAAGCTCATAATGTCAGCCGGTAATTCCGATTCTTCGGGTTTCTCCATAATTTTCTCTTGAATCGGACTCTTGCTGATAGTCCAACCCATCTTATGTATGAACTCCTTGAAGAATGTTACTTCCGAGTTCGGAAGGTTCACATAAAATCCCTGCATAGTTGCTTCCATATCTCATTCATTTTCGTTTTACACTACAAATAAACAAATAAAACCATTGATTTCCTAATAATTAAATAAAAAATACACATGCTTAAAGATGAGACATAGTTGTTGATTGTCCGATATTTCATTTGATTTGCATATAATTCTTGTTCAATCAAACATACCTCAAAACGATTATTTCCTTGGATTTTTTCATTTTTCGGCCATTTATTTGTTTGGAAAATTTCGTTTTACCTATTAGTACATTTTAAGCCTAGAAAATAAAAACGTACCATAGATTCACACCTACGGTACGCCTGATAGGTTTAATATAAGATTTTCTATTTCAACATCTCAAAGATACCATTCTGAACCCGGATTGCAAGCTTATAGCGGTTCTGTAATTCAATCTTCAGAACGGCAGAACTTCAAACTTACTCATACACAAGCTGTTACCATGAAGATAATCTTGAAGTTACTTTTATCGGGGAAATTAGGGAAGTTCACTTCTTCATTACGGAACTTCATAGATAAAAGTTTGAAATACAATAAGTTTGAAGTTCCTGAAAATCCTAAACCGTCTTTTTATTTATCCTATTATATACAGTGATTCATGCTAGAAGACCAATCGTTGTCATGCTAGAAGACTAACTTATGTCTTGCTAGAAGACCAGCCCTCCTCTTGCTAGAGTAAAAAGACCTTGAACTTTTAAAAAAAATTCTTCAAGGTCTTTTTTTAATTCTTCTTCATCTTTTCTGAAAACGTCAAGGCGTTTCGATTAAAACGTCAAGGGGTTTTACTTCAAACGTCAAGGCATTTTATAGTGAACAGTAGTAACTCATATTTTTATTGATTTTACACAAAAATATGTATAGTGCTTCAGCACATCAAAAGCAAAAACCTCGGGCTTCACAGCTCGAGGTTTTCTTCTCATCTTAACAAGTTATATAAAAATGAAATATATTTACTATCTACCTTTTTTAACTCTCAAATAAATGCCCATAATGAATCCTACCGCCATAGCGGTGCCATAGAGCCAACATGCACCTTCAATGCCTAAAAGCAACATGGCAAAGAAGAATCCCCAAAGAATAAGACCCATAACCGTACTTGCGTTTAATTAATACTCAAAATTCCTTCTCCACTTCACCCGCCAAAAGCTCGCAAAGCTCCTTCAGCTCGTTGCGGATGGAAAGCAGGATGCAACACACCGCAAAGACTGTGGCTCCTGCCGAAACTGCTCCGTCTGCACCCAAGAGGTTCATCAACACACTGATGGCAATGGAACCGGCTGCCAAAATAACAGGATAATCCTTTCTCTCAAATTCTTTCATCCACTTTGCAAATGTCATAGTCGTATAGATTTAAATGGTTATTATTTCTTTTTCTTCTGCAAAGTAAACCGTACATTGTACCAAAAAGCGGTACAATCTATAAAAAAATTACTTTTTTTTGAAAAAAATGGGGCAAAAGCCTTAAATTGCATCCGAAAAACAAATAAATATCCTGAAAATGAAGGCATCCGAATTATTCAAGCAGTACATTTGGCTCATCGATATCATCAGCCAGACAGGTGGATTGAGTCTGCAGGAACTGAACGAACGATGGATACGCACAACAATGAGCGGAGGAAAACCGATGGCACGAACCACATTCAACCGCAACCGGGAGGCCATAGAAGAGCTGTTCCACGTAAGCATAGAGTGCGACAAGACTAAAGGGAGCTTCTATTATATACAGAACGAAGACATACTGGAGAACGACAGCCTATTGCACTGGATGATAGACTCGCTCTCCATCGGCAACATGCTTATGGAAAGCAGTTCGCTGCAAAACCGCATCAGGCTGGAACACATACCCGCCGGAAAGGAGTATCTGCAACCCATCATCAACGCCATGAAGGAGGGCCAAAAACTGCGGATGACGTACCGCAAGTTCGGTCAGGCCGAGCCGTATACCATTACGGTGGAGCCGTATGCCATCAAGGTATTCAAGCAACGGTGGTATTTGCTGGCAAAGACCGACCAGCAGCCACAGCCCAAGGTGTATGCGCTGGACCGCATGGAGCAACTGGAGGAGACGGCGGAGGAGTTCGAGTTTCCGAAGGACTTCGATACGGAGGCTTTCTTTGCCGAATGCTACGGGGTGATGTGTGCCACTCAGTGCAAGGCCGAAAAGGTTGTGATACGGGCTTATACGCCTTATACCAACTATCTGCGCACGCTACCGCTGCACCACTCGCAGAAGGAGCTGAGAAGCACGCCCGAGTATGCGGATTTTGAGTTCTACCTGCGCCCTACTTTCGACTTCCGCCAGGAGCTGCTTTCGCAAGGCGACGAGGTGGAGGTGCTGGAGCCGGCCTCATTCAGGAAGGAGATGATGGAGACGGTAAGCCGCATATTGGAAAGGTACAAGAACAAGGCATAAAAAAACCGCCGGAGGAGAATGGGTTTCTCTTTCCGGCGGTTCCTAATTATACTGACAATAGCTTTAATAAGCTCTAGCGAACAATACACGGCGTGCCGATGGCTTACCTGTAACCATACAAACACCCGGTTGGAGGCTTTCTTCGTCGGCTTCCAAAGGAATACAACGGATAGTAGCCTTGGTATCTTCCTTAATCTTTTCTTCGGTTTCAGGCGTACCGTCCCAGTGTGCAAGGATGAAGCCGCCTTCTTCGATCTTCTGCTTGAATTCTTCGTAAGTGTCTACCTTGGTAGTGTGCTCGTTGCGGTAGTTCAACGCCTTTTGGTAGATGTTGTCCTGAATTTCCTTCAACAAGTTCTGTACGTATTCTTCGATGCCGTCGCACGATACAGTCTGCTTTTCGAGGGTATCACGACGCATTACTTCCATGGTATTGTTTTCGAGGTCACGACCACCCATTACAAGGCGTACTGGTACACCCTTCAATTCGTAATCGGCAAACTTGAAGCCCGGACGCTTGTTGTCGGCGTTGTCGTACTTCACGCTGATACCCATCTTCTTGAGGTTAGCTACGATACCGCCTACCTTTTCGTTGATGGCTGCCAACTGTTCCTGGTTCTTGTAGATAGGAACGATAACTACCTGGATAGGTGCCAAGTTTGGAGGAAGCACAAGACCGTTGTCGTCTGAGTGAGTCATGATGAGCGCACCCATCAAACGGGTAGATACACCCCATGAAGTAGCCCAAACGTAGTCGAGCTTGTTGTTCTTGTCAACGAACTGTACGTTGAATGCCTTGGCAAAGTTCTGGCCCAAGAAGTGCGATGTACCGCACTGAAGTGCCTTGCCATCCTGCATCAAACCTTCGATGGTATAAGTGTCGAGTGCACCTGCAAAGCGTTCGTTGGCGCTCTTCACACCACGTACTACCGGCACAGCCATGTAGTTTTCAGCGAAATCGCCGTATACGTGAAGCATCTTTTCGGCTTCTTCTACCGCTTCTTCACGGGTAGCGTGTGCGGTATGACCTTCCTGCCACAAGAATTCGGCTGTACGGAGGAACAAGCGGGTACGCATTTCCCAACGCATTACGTTAGCCCATTGGTTGCAGAGGATAGGGAGGTCACGGTATGAGTTGATCCAGTTCTTGTAAGTAGACCAGATGATAGTTTCTGATGTAGGACGGATGATGAGTTCTTCTTCCAAGCGTGCAGCCGGGTCGACAACAACGCCCGAACCGTCTTCGGCATTCTTCAAACGATAGTGAGTTACCACCGCACATTCCTTGGCAAAGCCTTCCACGTGTTCGGCTTCACGGCTGAGGTATGACTTCGGGATAAGCAATGGGAAGTAAGCATTTACGTGTCCGGTTTCCTTGAACATATCGTCTAACTGACGTTGCATCTTTTCCCAAATAGCGTAACCGTATGGCTTGATAACCATACATCCACGCACCGGCGACTGTTCGGCCAAGTCGGCCTTTACCACCAATTCATTGTACCATTGAGAGTAGCTTTCGCTACGCTTGGTAAGTCCTTTCAATTCTACTGCCATATCTTGTATTTTATTATTATTCTTATTAAAAATTCAGATTGGACGCAAAAATACAAAAAAAAACATAGGAAAGTCCTATGTTTCTTAAAAATCTTACCGATACTGGTAATAGCACCAATACGTATCGCCAAATGTGCGTCGCATACGGTTGCCCTCGCCTACCGTTCCGGCCAGCTCGAGTTGTTTCTCTTCGTACTTCTTCCACTTTTCTTCCAACTCCTCGCTTTCTATTCTCGGCGTCTTGGCGGGGTGAAGCTTATCGTACAGGAAGAGGGCTTCCTCGTAATAGCGTGGAAGGGTATCGCCTACCTCGTAAAGTGCCTCGAACTCGGAGGTAAACTTCTGCAGACGGCGTTCGAGCAACAAGGCCGAGAGGTAATAGTCCAGGGCTACATGGCTGCCAACCTCGTCACGGCAGATACGGCCGAAGTAGTCTACAGCCTTCTCGCCTTCCAGCGGTGCATTGCCCAAGTATTCGTACAAACTATCTGAAGTGAGGCGGAAACGGTTACCCGATTCACCGTCGAGCAACAGGCCTTCGGCTCCATAGAGCTGCGGATACTGGAACAGGGCTTCGCCCATGGCCTTATCCTTGGAGAGGGTGTACATACGCAGTGCCGTAAGCGAACGGCTGGGGTGCACCATCTTCTTGCCTACCTGGCGGGCCTTGGCATAGTCTCCTTGCTTGAGGGCTGCCTCAACGGCCAGCTCGTGATGGAAATGGATGTCTGTATTGCCCACAGAAACGGTCATTACGCAGAGCAGCAGCAGGATGAACAGGTTGCTATTGATGGTCCACCATTCGTCGAACGAACGGCTGAAATAGGCATTCCAGAGCTTGCCTACCACATAGGCTACCCCGAAGAAAAGCACGAGCAGCAAAGGCAGGAGCCACATCCAGAAGGTTTGGATGGCATTGCCCTGATAAACCGCACTGCCTACGGAAGTAAGGACGCCCAACAGCAGGCACGAGGGGAAATAAGCCAACTCACGCACGCCTCCCTTAAGGTGGAGCAAGCGGTTTACCAGCCAGCGCACAAGCACCAGGATGCCGGTAGTCCACAAGGCGGTTCCCAAAGGCGAGAAGCGGGTTTTTCCTTCGGCCAGCGAATAATGGAAGGCCTCGAGCAGGTCTTGCTGAAAGACATACAGATAGAGGAAACAGAAAAGGGCGAAAAGAAGACCGCACGCAACCGTGAGGATGCGAGCGGTTCTTTGATAATGTATCAGTGTATTGTTATTACTCATGTTAACCTTTCACTTTCTTCAAAACCATAGCCGAGCGAGCCGGGATATACAACTTGAGCCATTCCTTCTTGTCCTTCTTGTACAATGGGTCGAAGTTAGTGAAGTGACGGATGCTGTCGTCTGTCGAACCGAAACCGCCGAAGTCCGGATTATCGGTGTTCAACACTACTTCGTACGAACCTGCCGGTACCAAGAAGCCATAGTCTGTAAACGACTTGGTAGGATTGAAGTTGAATACAAAAATCAAGTTCTTACGCTTGTAAGCCAAAATTTGGTCGCCATCGTTGTGCCAGATTTCCACTACCGGAGTTTCCTGGAAATCCTTCACGCTAGAAATCAAGTGAGTCATGGCCGAGTCGAAATCGCCCAAGTAGTGGTAGCAGAGTTCCTTGTTGTCTACCAAGTTCCACTGACGGCGTGCGTGTTGGTGAGACCAGCCGTTACCTTCACGTGGGAAGTCAATCCATTCCGGATGACCGAATTCGTTACCCATGAAGTTCAGGTAACCACCGTTGATGGTAGAAGCTGTAAGCAAACGAATCATCTTGTGAAGTGCGATACCACGGTGTGCCATGTAGTTTTCGTCGCCCTTCTTGAAGTGCCAGTACATGTCGGCATCAATCAAACGGAAGATGATGGTCTTGTCGCCTACCAATGCCTGGTCGTGACTTTCGGCGTACGAGATGGTCTTTTCGTCGGCACGGCGGTTGGTTACTTCCCAGAACATGCTGCTAGGCTTCCAGTCCTCGTCAATCTTTTCCTTGATAGTCTTGATCCAGTAGTCTGGCACGTTCATGGCCATGCGGTAGTCGAAGCCGTAGCCACCATGCTTGATGGGTGCTGCCAAACCCGGCATACCCGACACCTCCTCGGCAATGGTGATGGCGTTCTTGTTCACCTCGTGAATGAGGTCGTTGGCCAGTGTGAGATAGCACACGGCATCGCCATCCTGATTGAGGTTGTAGTAGTCGCCATAGCCACAGAAGGCCTCGCCGAGTCCGTGGCTGCGGTAGAGCATAGAGGTCACGCCATCGAAGCGGAAACCGTCAAACTTGTACTCCTCCATCCAGAAGCGGCAGTTAGAAAGCAGGAATGCCACCACCTCGTTCTTCGAGTAGTCGAAGCAGAGTGAGTCCCAAGCGGGATGCTCGCGGCGGTCACCGGGGTAGAAGTATTGGTTGGGGTCACCGGCAAAGTTGCCCAATCCCTCGAGCTCGTTCTTCACGGCGTGTGACTGCACCATGTCCATGATTACCGCGATGCCATTGGCATGTGCCTCATCGATGAGTTGCTTGAGTTCCTCGGGCGTTCCCTGGCGTGACGATGCTGCAAAGAAGTTCGATACGTGATAGCCGAATGAGCCATAGTAGGGATGCTCCTGGATAGCCATAATCTGTATGCAGTTATAGCCACCGGCGATAACGCGGGGTAACACCTTCTCGCGGAACTCGTTGTAGGTCGATACGCCCTCGGCTTCGCCCGACATACCCACGTGGCATTCGTAGATGAGCAAGGGCGAGGTGTTGGGCTTGAACTTCTTCACCTTGAACTCATAGGGTGCAGGTTCCCACACTTGGGCACTGAAAAGGTATGTCTTTTCGTCCTGTACCACACGGCGTACATAGGCAGGAATGCGCTCACCTGAGCCACCATTCCAGTACACCTTGAGCTTATAATAGTCTTCGTGCTTGATAGCCTCGGCAGGGAGTTTCACCTCCCAGTCGCCATGCCCGTTGAGACGAGTGAGCTTATATTCGGGCTTCTCCTGCCATTCGGTGAAGTCACCGATGAGGTAGATGGCTGTAGCGTTGGGCGCCCACTCACGGAAAGTCCAACCCTTCTTGGTCTTGTGCAGACCATAGTATTCATATCCTTTGGCAACGTCCTTGAGTTTCTTTGCTCCGTTGTCAGTGAGTTCATTCTTGCGACGTACGTAGTAGTCGTAGCGGCCTTGAATCGCAGCTTCGTACGGTTCAAGCCAAGGATCATTTTGGATAAGTTTAAGCATGATATTACTTTTTTACTTTGATAATAATCTTCTTCAATCCCGTAGGAGTAATACCAGGGGCATGGCCATCGCCAGGGAAGAAGAGGGTAAACATACCGGGCTTCACGGTGATATAGTCGGCAGACAGGCCATCATAGAGCGTCATGTCTACAGCCGCATCATACTCCGCCTCAGGCAGGTCTACACGTTGGGTATAACCCATAACCTCCCCATCAGTGATGGGGACATGAACGTCGATATACTCGTTATGTGTCTCCAACTTGGCCTCCTCCTTGGTCTTGGGCCCCCATTGACAAACATTCACGAAGAGTTCATCCTCGATGAGCACAATCTTTCCAGGCTCCAAGGTGGTGAGGTCGGTCTGTTCTATGAAGTCGAAGGCCTTTCCGAACAGAGGGTGTAGCGACTCATAGTCACGCAAGTTTTTCAGATTATCTATTACCATGGTATAGAGTTGGGTGTGTAGTGTTTAGTATACAGTTCACAACTTTTATTCCACAAATATAGAAACAATCTTCTAACCATCCAAATAGTAGGAATAAAAAGATAAAGCCCACATCAAAATAAATAAACCTAAATAACAAACCCCACCACTCCAGATTCGAAGTGATGGGATTTTCATTTTACCTTATTGCTAGTCTTATCCGCAGTGGAAGTAGCGATGCACGAGTTTGAGCATCTCTTCCTGGTTGCCACCAATGTCGGCACGCAGGGTGCGGTCGCCATAGGAGCGGAGGCGCTTGATGATGCCGTCGATCATGGCAGGGCTGAAGACGTTGTGCTTCTCGAACGCTGCACGCTGCTGCTCGAGGCAGTCGGCCGAGGCCTCACAGCTGTCGGGGAGGCAAGCGAGGGAGTTGAGCTTATCGGCATTCTCCTTCTGGTGGATGTTGACATTCACATAGGTCTGCTCGGCTATCTCGAGGGCATTATCGAGCTCGAAGCCATAGCGGCAGGCCACGGCAAGACCGGCGATGAGCTGGTAAATGTCGGCCGAGCCGTCGGGTGAGCGCATCTCGACGGTCTGCTTCTGTGTGGTGTCGTAGTTGCTCACGCCCTCGAGGGGATTGGCAATCTGACACATGTCGCTCTTGGCAGCCCAGCCCAGGGGTACACGCACGAGCACCGAACGGTTGCGGTCGCCCCAACAGATATTCGTGGGGGCCTCCTGATGGGGCACGAGACGGAAGTACGAGGTGGGGTTAGTATTGCCGAAGGCGGTGATGGAGGGTGCGAGTTGCATCATACCGGCAATGGCCTTGCGGGCGGTAGCTGAGAGCACGCCACCATCGAGCATCTGGTTCTGACCATCCTTGACGATGCGCATGTGCACATGCAAGCCCGAGCCTGCCTTTCCGGCAGTGATCTTGGGAGCGAAGGTGATGTCGTAGCCATGCTTGTAGGCGAGGTTACGGATAATCCACTTGGCCACCATGAGCTGGTCGGCAGCATCGCAGGCATCGACGGGGAGGAACTCGATCTCGTTCTGCTCGTAGATCATCCCATCGATGGTGAAGTTGCCCACCTCGGAGTGGCCATACTTGATCTGTCCGCCTGCCTGGGCGATATAGGCCATGCACTGGGTGCGGAACTCGTTGAACTTAGCATAGGGTGCCGACTCGTGGTAGCCCTTCTGGTCGGTGGCGGCAAACATGCCGCTATCGGGAGCGATGACGTAGTACTCCAGCTCGCCCATGGCCTGGAAGTCCATGCCAGTAACCTCGTGGAAAGCACGGCAAGCCTTGCGCAGGGTGTTCTCAGGTGAGCTCTCGAGGGGCTCGCCATCCTTGTTGAAGTAGGAGCAGAGCATCGAGAGCGTGGGGATCTCGGCAAAGGGATCCACGAAGGCGGTGCTGAAACGGGGCAACACATAGAGGTCGCTGCTGCCGGCCTCTATAAAGGGGAAGAGGCTGCTGCCGTCGACACGCTCACCACAGGTGAGGATGGCGTCGAGGTAGGCCTCGTTGTTGATGACGAAGTTAAGGGTCTTGA
Source organism: Bacteroidaceae bacterium (assembly GCA_045661085.1). Taxonomy (GTDB): domain Bacteria; phylum Bacteroidota; class Bacteroidia; order Bacteroidales; family Bacteroidaceae; genus UBA1189. The sequence goes on along the minus strand of JAZRFA010000076.1, from coordinate 6,566 downwards.
GACGGCCATCACCAGCGGGGTACATGAAGTTAACCATGCGGATGCCGGTCTCCTTGATATAACGCACGATGTCGGCCTTAGTGAACTCCTTGCAGGGTTTCTGCAGGTAGGCCACAATCTTGTTGGGGTTTAATGAGAGGTCTTTATTCATGAGAGTTTAGTGTTTAGTGTTTAAAGTGGAGAGTCTAAAGCTAAGAGGGAAAAGCTGTGTGAGACAAAAACTCTTCACTCTTCCCTCTTAACTCTTCACTTCTCTTTACTCCACGCCCTTCTTGATGACGTAACGGATGAGGTCGTAGAACTTCTGTACGGTGGGGATGAGGACGCGCTCGTCGGGTGAGTGAGGCGACATCAAGGTGGGACCGAATGAAATCATATCCATACCCTCGTTGACAGCACCGATGATACCGCATTCGAGGCCAGCGTGGATAACCTTCACCTCGGGATCCTTGCCGAAGAGTTCCTTGTAGGTCTCCTTCATGGCGGCGAGCACACCAGAGTTCACATTGGGCTGCCAGCCACTGTAGCTACCGCTGAACTCAACACGCATACCAGCCATTGAGAAGCAGCTCTCAAGGGAGATGGCCTGATACATCTTCATGCTCTCTGATGAGCTGCGCACGAGGAGGCTGAACTGTGCCTTGCCCTCGCCAATCTCGATGATAGAGAGGTTGCTTGAGGTCTCCACGGTGTCGGGGATAGTGGGGATATAGCGCATCACGCCGTTCTGGCAAGCGAGGATGGCGTCGATGAGGTTGTCGCGGATCTCCTCGGGAGTCTCGCTCTCGGGAAGCTCTACCTCCTCTACAGTGAGGGTGATGCCGCTCTCGATGGTGGCAAACTCCTCATTGAAGAGCGCCTCGCAACGGGCTGCCAAATCCTTGATGTCCTCGATGGCATCCTCGGGCAAGGTGAGCACCACGAAGGCATCGCGAGGGATGGCATTGCGCATGTTACCGCCCTTCCACTGGGCGAGCTGGGCGTCGCACTCGAGCACGGCCTCGCGCACGAAGCGGCCCATGAGCTTGTTGGCATTGCCGCGGCCCTCACAGATTTCGAGGCCAGAGTGACCACCACGCAAGCCTTTCAAGATCACGCGCACGGCCTTGTAGTCATCTTCGGGTTCTATCTCCATATATTGCAGTGTAGCGGTGACATCGATACCACCGGCACAGCCGATGTAAAGCTCGCCCTCGGCCTCAGAGTCGAGGTTGAGCAACACCTTGCCCTGCACGGTACCGGGCTTGAGGCCAAAGGCACCGAACATACCGGTCTCCTCATCGGCCGTGATGAGACCCTCAAGCGGGCCATGCTCCAGGGTGTCGTCCTCCATGATGGCCATGATGGCGGCTACGCCGAGGCCATTGTCGGCACCGAGCGTGGTGCCACGGGTGCGCACCCAGTCGCCATCCACGTAGCAGTCGATGGGGTCTTTCTCAAAGTCGTGTGTGCTCTCAGCGGTCTTCTGGGGCACCATATCCATGTGTGCCTGCAGCACGATGCCCTTGCGCTGCTCCATGCCAGGAGTGGCGGGCTTGCGCATGATGATGTTGCCAGCCTCATCCATGAAGGTCTCTACGCCAATCTTCTTGCCGAAGTCGAGAAGGAACTGCTGTACGGGTTCGAGATAGCCCGAAGGACGGGGCACCTGTGTCAACGCATAAAAATGTTTCCACACGCTCTGAGGAGCTAATTCTGCAATAGTACTCATAGTGTTTCTTTAGTTAAAAGTTAAGAATTAAGAGTTAAGAGTTTTAATTCTATAAATCTTGGATTATATGATTTTTAATTTTCAACTTTCATTTTACGATTTCTCACCTGCAATGCCACCCATCCATAGGTTCCGAGCATGATGACACCCAGCGTCTGGAAAGTGTGCACGATGAGGGCAAACGACGAGGCATCCGTATTGGACACACCGTAGAGCGTCATCATGGAGATGACCACGAAGTGCCACGGACCTGCCCCATTGGGGGTGGGTATGACAATGGCCAGGCTGATGGCGGCAAAGATAACCAATCCCTGCACCACCGTGAGCTCCGCCGTGAAGGGGAAGCAGAAGAAGGCGAGGTAGAACTCAAGGAAATAGCCCACCCATATACCTATCGTATAGAGCAGGAAGAGCCCCTTCCTATTCATAGTCTTGAGCGAGAGCAATCCATCGACGAAACCACCTATGGCTTGCTTCACCTTGGCATATAGTCTGGTCTTCTTCATCGGTATCCATAAGGCCACACATGCCACCACCACAGCAGCTATTATAGCATAGGTCTTGGGGGATGAAAAGAGCTCGGCAAACGATGCCTCGTTGGTACCTGTCTGCGCAAAAAGCGACAAGAACACATCGAGCTGGGTTAGCAGCATCACACACACGAAGAGGAGCACTAGCAACATATCGATGAGACGCTCGGCTACCAGTGTACCCAGTGCCTTGCTGAAGGGGACCTTATCATACTTCGTCAGTACCGCACACCGCGACACCTCGCCCACACGGGGAACCAACACATTGGAGGCATAGGCCACAAAGATGGAGTCGATGGAGTCGCCCGTCTTGGGACGATAGCCCAAAGGCTCGAGCGTGATGAGCCAGCGCAAGCCGCGCAGGATATGGCTCAACGTGATGGGGATGAGCGAAGCAAAAAGCCACCAGATATTCATCTCGTCGAGGAAAATGCGCTTTGCCTCGGCAAAGTCAAAATCTCTATACATCCAATAGAGCAACCCGCCCGCGATGAGCAACGGAAGCACTATCTTCATTGCATTCTTAAGTATCTTTCCCACAATTCTTGCAAACTTTTAACCGCAAAAATAGAATATAAAATCGTATTCAGCAAACGATTCAAAGGTTTTTTCCGCAACGCCTATAGATACTGCCAATAGGGAGATACATCCTGACTATTTGCATGAGCCACAAATGCGCTATATTTTTGCAACGAGAAAACAAAGGACAAGCCCACTTGTTCAAAACATAACAATAACCATAAAGACCTCTATGACTACAACAAAATTCAAAGGAAATACCGTACACCTCAACGGACATTTTATCTCCGAAGGCGCAGTAGCGCCACAGGTATTATTAGTAAAAAGCGACCTCACCACCTTCTCGCTCGATGAGTATAAAGGGAAGTATGTGGTGATGAACATCTTCCCAAGCATCGACACGGGGATATGCGCCACCTCAGTACGCAAGTTCAACCAACTGGCCGCTTCGCTGCCCAATACCGTGGTGCTGTGCATCTCGCGCGACCTGCCCTTTGCCCAAAACCGGTTCTGTGGTGCCGAGGGGATTGAGAATGTAGTGACCGTATCAAACTTTCATCCTGACTGTACCTTTGGCACTGACTATGGAGTGCAAATGAGCGATGGCCCGCTGGCCGGACTCCTTGCACGCTCCGTAGTGGTCGTCACCCCCGATGGTACGGTGTGCCACGCCCAATTGGTACCCGAGATCACCACCGAGCCCGATTACGAAGCCGCCATCAAGGCCATACGGTAGTACACGACCTACAACATGTCAGTTAGCGCGATGCCCATCATTCGACAGAGAAGGGCATCGCGCCGACTCGTGTAGCGCATCACCTACTAGCTACGCGAACGATACGCGTACAAATGCGGGAAATGGCGCAAATATTTTCCGCATTATCTTCGCTCAACCGAAAAAATACATTAACTTTGTGACTTGTTATACCCTATAAGACCGATGAGCGAACCGAAGAAAAAACTATTGGGAATGGACCTCGCTGAGATGCAGGCAGTGACCAAGGAGATGGGCATGCCCGGCTTTGCCGCGCGCCAGATGATGGAGTGGATATACGTGAAGCGTGTGCGCTCCATCGATGAGATGACCAACCTCTCGCTCAAGCACCGCGAGGCACTGAACGCGCACTATGAGGTGGGCATCAGCGACCCCATAGAGGGAATACATTCGGTGGACGGCACCATCAAGTACCTATTCAAGATACGCGAAGGGCAGTTCGTGGAAGCTGTATACATCCCCGACGATGATCGCGCCACCCTATGTGTATCATCGCAAGTGGGATGCAAGATGCACTGCGCCTTCTGCATGACGGGGCGGCAGGGCTTCAGCGCCCACCTTACGGCAGGCGAGATACTCAACCAGTTCTACGCCATCCCCGAAAGCGCATCGCTCACCAATGTGGTGATGATGGGCATGGGCGAGCCGCTCGACAACACCGACCAAGTGCTCAAAGCGCTGCGCCTCATCACCGACACCAAGCTGATGGCATGGAGCCCCCGACGCATCACCCTCTCGACGGTGGGCGTGAAGGGTAATCTCAAGCGATTCCTCGACGAGAGCGAATGCCATCTGGCCATCAGCCTCCACGCCCCCACCCCACAGCTGCGCTCTGAGTTGATGCCTGCCGAGCGCATCTACTCCATCACCGAGATGGTGGAGGTGCTCAAAGGATACGACTTTACGGGGCAACGCCGATTGTCGTTCGAGTATATCCTCTTCGATGGGCTGAACGACACGCTGGCCGATGCACGCAAGCTCGTACGCCTGCTCGATGGGCTACAATGCCGCATCAACCTCATCCGCTTCCATGCCATCCCCGACTCGGAACTCGACGGGGTGCCCATGGAGCGCATGGTAGCCTTCCGCGACTACCTCACACGCCACGGACTGTTCACCACCATCCGCGCATCGCGAGGCGAAGACATCTACGCCGCATGTGGTATGCTGTCGACCAAGAAACTGAAAAACGAACCAAACAAATAATCATAACCATTATGAAAAAGTATTTCACCTATATGGCCGCCTGCCTCGTGGCTTTGTGTATAGCAAGTTGCGGTGGCAGCAACAGCAAAGATGGTGCTTCTAAGGAAGAGGCAAAAAAAGAGCATTCCAACAAGGAGCAGAAAAAGAAAAACGCCAAGGCCAAGAGCAAGAAGAAGTTTCTGTTGCCCAATGCCACCGGACTCCCCTACGAAATGCTCGTGGTGATGGATGACGAACAGTGGGAACGCCCCTTGGGTCGCGCTGTATTCGAAGTGCTCGACACCGATGTACCTGGCCTTCCCCAATCGGAACGCTCGTTCCGCATCACACGCGTAGAGCCCAGCGGCATGAGCAGCAATATGTTCCGCATCATGCGCAACATCATCAAGATCGACATCCAAAAAGACAGATACACCCAACCCAAACTGAAGTTCTCACGCGATGTCTATTCATATCCCCAAATCGTGATGACTGTACAAGCACCCGACGAGGAGAGGTTGACCCTGTTTGTTGAAGAAAACGCACAGTCCATCATTGACTTTTTCACTAAGGCCGAACTGAACCGCGAGATTAACAATCTGCGCGAAAAACATAACCCCGAAGTATCACACCTTGCCAAGGAAATGCTTGATGTTGATGTATGGGTACCTTGGGAAATAAACAAGTTCAAGAAGGGCAAAGATTTTCTTTGGGCATCAACCAACACCGGGAAAAAGGACATAAGCATCGTGCTCTACTCCTACCCCTATACCGACATAAATACTTTCACACTTGAATACTTCCTCGCCAAGCGCGACTCAGTGATGAAGGCCAATATCCCCGGAGGCCCAGAGGGAAGCTACATGACCACCAATCATGACTATACCTACGTAAAGGACGCTACCGTTCATGGCAAGTATGCCCAGGTAGCACGTGGTCTGTGGTTTGTGAAAGGCGACCGCATGGGAGGCCCCTTCGTGTCACACTCACGAGTAGACGAAGTGAACGGCCGCGTTATCGTAGCCGAAGCCTTTGTCTATGCCCCTGAGAGCATGAAACGAGACCTCATACGTCGCATGGAGGCTGCACTCTATACCCTGCAACTTCCACAACAGAAGGAGGTCAACAACCTTTCATATAATTTAGACGAAATAATTATTGAACCCGAAATAAAAAAATAAGATTTTCCAATGGAACATACCAAGATAAAAGTCGGCATCACACAAGGTGATGTCAATGGCATAGGTTACGAGGTTATCCTCAAAGCCTTTGAGGATCCCACAATGCTTGAGTTGTGTACACCCATCGTGTACGGGTCGCCCAAGATTATGACCTACCACCGCAAAGCACTTGAGATGGAAACCTCATTCACCATCATCAACTCGGCTTCAGAAGCAGTACACGGCAAAATCAATGTAATCAACTGTTGCGACGATGAGGTGAAGGTGGAACTCGGAAAGCCCAGCAAAGAATCAGGCAAGGCTGCCTTCGACGCGCTCGAAAAGGCCATGGCCGAGTATAAAGAGGGCAAGTATGATGTACTCGTCACTGCCCCCATCCACAAACAGATGATACAATCCGAGAGCTTCACCTTCCCTGGCCACACGGAATATATCGAGCAGAGTGTAGGTGAAGGAGCCAAGGCATTAATGATACTTGCCAATGACTGCCTTCGAGTAGCCCTCGCTACGGGACATGTTCCTGTAGCCAAGATAGCCTCAACGATTACTAAAGAACTCATCGAGGAGAAGCTCACAATCTTCAATGCAGCACTCAAGAGTGATTTTGGTATCGGAGCACCCCGCATTGCCGTGCTTGCACTCAATCCCCATGCTGGCGATGGTGG
>JAZRFA010000075.1:0-4389 GCA_045661085.1 Bacteroidaceae bacterium | reverse complement strand
GCTTGGCCGAGGAGGTTACCCTACGAGTCAGCAAACTGGAGGTTCCCTATAGCGACCGCATACGCAGCACCGAGGAGAGCGACCGCGAGCAGTGGGCCGAGGAGCGAGTCATCCTCACCCGCACCGAACAGACATCCACCGACCGAGACAACTACCTCGTGCTCACCGAGGACATGCCCTGTGGTTCCTATCGCCTTATCATCACCTATACCGATGGTGGAGAGCAGTATAGCGAGACCCTTCATTTCAACCTCTGGGCTGAAGGCAAGCACACCACCTCTTCGTACACCCTCTACCAATCGGGCATGAAGGTCAAGGGGCGCAATGTGCAAACGGGCGACACGGCCACCTTGTATGTAGGCACGCGCTACAAGGATGTACATCTGTATTATTACATACGCGTCGAGGAGCGCATCGTCGACAAGGGCACTCTTCGTATGGCCGATGAGACCACCGCCCTGCGCATCCCCATCCGCGAGGAGTGGCATAACCGCATGGCCGTCTACCTCGTGGCAGTGAAGGAGGGTGTAGTGAAAACCGACACCTACTTCCTCTTCATCGAGAACAAAACCAACCAGCTACAAGTACACCTTGCCACGATGCGCAGCCCCCTCCAACCCGGCGACACAGAACAGTGCACCCTCACCGTGAGCGACTACTATGGTCGCCCCACACAGGCTGCACTCACCTTGAGCATTTATGACGCGGCACTCGATGGTTATGGCACCAACTACTGGGACATAGCCCTCTCGCCGACAAAGTGGGGGCAACAACTCGTTGTCAGTGCAGACCGCCAATATGCCTGGACAAACAACACCTATCTCTCTGTGCCGCATTCCGTAGAACCTCGCTACTATACCCTTCCCGAGGGACTGAACGAAGGGAATATATTCTACAGCCTCGCACCACCTGCCACAACACGAGGGCAAGCCAAGAGCCGCATTGGATTCGACACATCGAACTCCGAGGCTATGGTTCTTAAAGAAGTTGCACTACAGGATGAAGAGGTGGCAGCAGGAGAAGGCGACAAGGAGACAAGCGACATTCATCTACGCACAGCCCTCAGCCACACCGCCCTCTTCCTCCCCACCCTGCATACCGACGAGCAGGGAAGGGCAACCTTTACGCTTACCGCTCCCGACCTCCTGACCAGGTGGCACGTGAAAGGCATCGCCCACACCCAAGACATGAAGCATGGGCGCGTGAACGTCGACTTCATCACCCGCAAGACCCTCATGGTGCAGCCCAACGTGCCGCGTTTCCTTTACGAGGGCGACCGATGTGACTTCACGGCAAAAGTATCGAATAGCGGCAATGAACCGATAGAGGCGATAGTACAGTTGAAGATTGATGGTGAAGAATATACCCAAGCCGTCTCCATTGAGGCCAACGGCAGCACTGCGGTGTCGTTCCCGATTACCGCACCTGCGAAAAAAGATTTTCTCACCTACCGCATCACAGCACAGGGCATCCACCACAGCGATGCCGAGCAGGCGACAATTCCCATACTCCCGCGCCGTACGCTCGTGACCGAGACTATGGCACTCTACAGCAACGGAGCAGAGAAGCGTGAGTTCCTCTTCGAAGCCTTGCAGGCGAACGATTCCCCGACTCTGGAGCACAAGGGCCTGAGGCTCGATATCGTGTCTAATCCCGCATGGTATGCCATCGAGGCCTTGCCACCGCTCTGCCAGGAGGAGAACCCCTCGGTGGAACAACTCTTCCACCGCTACTACGCCGCCTCCATGGGCATTCGCGTCATCGACACCCACCCCGAGGTGGAGGGCTATGCCGACTTCTTCCGTCGCGACAGCCTCACCACCTTGCAGCATACCCTGCTCAAGCGCCTATACGAGACACAGCACGCCGATGGCGGATGGGCATGGATGGAGGGCTTCGACAGCGACCGATACACCACCCAACTCATCCTTAAGGGATTGGGCGAACTGGAGGATATGGGATGCATCAGCATTGCCCAAAGCGACACGCTATACACTATGGTAAAGCAGGGCATTGCCTACCTCGACAAACGCTATCAGGAGACCTATGAGCGCTCCAAGCAGAAACCCAAGACACTCGGCAGTTACGAGTTGCACTACCTCTACACCCGCAGTTTCTTCCCCGAGCTACCCTTTGCCGACGCCAAGGACACCGCCTACAGGCACTACACCCGGTTACTCCTCAAGGACAAGGCCAAGCGCGGCACCCTGATGCAGAAAGCGCTCAAGATGCTCACGCTCGTCCGTATGGCCGAATCTGACAAGGCAAGGGCGGTGGCCGAGGTCGTGTGCCAATCATCCCTAAGCAGCGACGAGATGGGCATCTACTGGCGCGACAACACCCCTGGCTACAGTTGGGACGGCAACCCCATCGCCACACAAGCCCTACTCATAGAGGCCTTTGCTCGGGTAGGACAACCCTCCGATGTCATCGCCCGCATGCAGCAATGGCTGCTCAAGCAGAAGCAGACCACCCGCTGGAGCAGTTCCATCGTCACAGCACAGGCCGTACACGCCCTGGTGGCGACTGCATCGGACAGACAGATGCTCTCCACCGCCAGCGACCTCGAGGTGCGCGTAGGCGGCAAGGTACAAGGCGATGTGCAGAACGGCCATCTGGGACGCATCCAGAAAGAGTGGACAGCCGAGGACATCACCCCACGACTTGCCAAGGTGAGCCTCGAGCGACCGACCCCGTCGCCCTCGTGGGGCTCCATGACGTGGCAGTACTACGAAGACATTGACCGGGTGAAAGCCTCGGGCACGGGGCTCACCCTCGCCGTCACCTATTACAAGGTAGAGCACACCACCAAGGGCGAGGTGCTGACCCGCATAGATGCCGATACCCCTCTCACCCGGGGCGACCGCGTGAGAGTGCGCGTCAAGTACACTGCCGACCGCGCCATGGACTACGTGGAACTGCACCTGCAACGCCCTGCAGCCTTGGAACCCGTGAGCACCCGATCAGGCTATACCTACAGCCGAGTCGGAAGTTATTACCGCAGCATCACGAACACCGAGACGGCACTCTACTTCTACCGTATCAACAAGGGCACAGGCACCATTGACTGCGACTTCTGGGTGAGCCAGTCGGGCACCTTCTCGTGCGGTGTCAGCACTCTGCAATGCATGTATGCCCCCGAGTTTACGGCTACAACTGGGAACCAGCCACTGAATACGGGCAAATAGACCATAATATTTGGGTACGTGGGCAAAAGTGTTTACTTTTGCAGTTGAAAAACAGACACACTATGGCAAACGGACTCAAATCACTCGTCAAGGATACTGCCCTCTACGGCATCAGCAGTATCGTAGGGCGCTTCCTCAACTACCTGCTCGTACCCCTCTACACCATCAAGATCACTGCCGAGAGCGGTGGCTACGGTGTAGTGACCAACGTGTATGCCTACACGGCGCTGCTGCTCGTGCTGCTCACCTTCGGCATGGAGACCACGCTCTTCCGCTTCAGCACCAAGGAGGGCGAGGAGCCGCGCAAGGTCTATGCCACCGTACTGTGGCTGGTGACCCTCGTGGCCGTGGCGTTTGCCGTGCTGACCCTCGTGTTCAATGCCCCCTTGAGTGCCCTCATGGGCTATGCCGACCACCCCGAGTACATCGCCTGCATGACCACCATCGTAGCCATCGATGCCGTGCAGAGCATCATGTTTGCCCACCTCAGGCAGCAGGGCCGTGCGGTCAAGTTTGTCACGCCCAAGATGGCCTTCATCGTGATGAGCATCTCGCTCAACCTCTTCATCTTCCTCGCTGCCCCCTTGCTCCATGCCTCACATCCCGAGTGGATGGCATGGTACGACCCCGAGTATAGCGTAGGCTACATCTTCATCATCAACCTCATCTGCACGGCCAGCATCACGCTCGGCTTCCTGCCCGAACTGAAGGGATTCACCTATGGTTTTGACCGCCACCTGGCACGCCGTATGCTGCGCTATGCCATGCCCATCCTCGTGCTCGGCATCGCCGGCATTCTAAACCAGGTAGCCGACAAGATCACCTACCTCTTCATCCTCCCTGGTGCCGAAGGTGAGGTACAACTCGGCATCTATGGTGCCTGCGTGAAGATCGCCATGATCATGGCCATCCTGTTGCAAGCCTTCCGCTATGCCTACGAGCCCTTCGTCTTCAACCAGAGCAAAGGCAAGGACCAAGACACGATGTGTTCCGTGACGATGAAGTACTTCGTCATCTTCACCCTGCTGGCCTTCCTCGTGGTGGTATTCTATATGGACCTCTTCAAGCACCTCGTGGGCAACACCTACTGGGAGGGACTGCGCGTGGTACCCATCGTCATGATGGCCGAGAGCTTCATGGGCATCTACTTCAACCTCTCCTTCTGGTACAAGCTCGACGACAAGACCCACTGGGGAGCCAT
>JAZRFA010000074.1:0-7578 GCA_045661085.1 Bacteroidaceae bacterium | reverse complement strand
TCGGGCTATACCTACAGCCGAAGCGGAAGTTATTACCGCAGCATCACGAATACCGAGACGGTGCTCTACTTCTACCGCATCAACAAGGGTTCAGGCTTCATCGACTGCGACCTTTGGGTAAGTCAGTCGGGCAACTACTCGTGCGGTGCCAGCACTATCCAGTGCATGTATGCCCCCGAGTTTACGGCTACAGCCGCGAGCCAGCCACTGAATACGGGCAAATAGGCCACAATATTTGGGTACGTGGGCAAAAGTGCTTACTTTTGCAGTAGAAATACAGACACACACTATGACAAACGGACTCAAATCACTTGTCAAGGACACCGCCCTCTACGGCATCAGCAGCATCGTGGGGCGCTTTCTCAACTACCTGCTTGTACCTCTCTACACCATCAAGATCACTGCCGAGAGTGGCGGCTATGGTGTGGTGACCAACGTCTATGCCTACACCGCCCTGCTGCTTACCCTGCTCACCTTCGGCATGGAGACCACGCTCTTCCGTTTCAGCACCAAGGAGGGCGAGAATCCTCGCAAGGTCTATGGTACGGTGCTATGGTTGGTGACCCTCGTGGCCGTAGCGTTTGCCGTGCTGAGCCTCGTGTTCAATGCCCCCTTGAGTGCGCTCATGGGCTATGCCGACCACCCCGAGTACATCGCCTGCATGACCACCATCGTGGCCATCGATGCCGTGCAGAGCATCATGTTTGCTCACCTCAGGCAGCAGGGGCGTGCAGTCAAGTTTGTCACGCTCAAGATGGCCTTCATCGTTATGAGTATATTGCTCAACCTCTTCATCTTCCTCGTGGCCCCCGTGCTCCACGCCTCACACCCCGAGTGGATGGGATGGTACGACCCCAAGTATAGCGTAGGCTACATCTTCATCGTCAACCTCATCTGCACCGCCAGTGTCACGCTGGGTTTCCTGCCCGAACTGAAGGGGCTCACCTATGGCTTCGACCGCCAGCTGGCACGCCGTATGGTTCGCTATGCCATGCCCATCCTCGTGCTCGGCATCGCCGGCATCCTCAACCAAGTGGCCGACAAGATCACCTACCTCTTCATCATGCCTGGTGCCGAGGGCGAGGTGCAACTCGGCATCTATGGCGCTTGCGTGAAGATTGCCATGATCATGGCTATCCTGCTGCAGGCCTTCCGCTATGCCTACGAGCCTTTTGTCTTCAACCAAAGCCGCAACAAGGACCAAGATACAATGTGTGCCGTGACGATGAAGTATTTCGTCATCTTCACCCTCCTAGCCTTCCTCGCGGTAGTGTTCTATATGGACATCTTCAAATTCCTCGTGGGACGCACCTACTGGGAGGGACTGCGCGTGGTACCCATCGTGATGATGGCAGAAATCTTCATGGGCATCTACTTCAACCTCTCCTTCTGGTATAAGCTCGAGGACAAGACCTACTGGGGCGCCATCATGTCGGTCATCGCCTGCGCCGTGCTCTTGGCTGTCAACATCCTCTTCGTGCCCCGTTATGGCTATGTGGCTTGTGCGTGGGGTGGCGTGGCAGGCTATGGTACAGCGATGCTCTTGTCCTACTTCATCGGGCAGCACTATCACCCCATCCGCTACGATGTGAAGGGCATCCTCACCTACTTCGCCCTAGCCCTGTTGCTCTTTGGAGTCTCCCGACTGCTCCCCATCGAAAACCGGTGGCTGCGTATGGGGGCCAACACCCTGCTGCTCACTCTCTTCGTGGCTTATGTCATCAAGCGTGACCTACCGCTGGGCCAAATCCCAGTTATTGGTAAGTTTTTCAGGTAAATATACTTCATTTTCGAATAAAAAACCATACCTTTGCAGTCCTGTGGAATATGTATGTATGTATGTATGTATGTATGTATGTATGTATGTATGTATGTATGCGGCCGTTTGAAAAACATCTAATTAATTTATAATCAATCACAAAAATGAAAAGAAAATCAATTCTGAAGAGCGCTCTTTGCCTCCTCATGGCATTGGTGTGTTCGCCCCTGTCGATGCAGGCCAAGGTGGAGCATCTGTTGCCTAAGGTGCACTCGCTCACCGAGACCAAGGGTACACCCTTTGCGCTGAAGCGCACCGTGACCATCACCGATGAGACCAACAGCGCAGCGCTCAAAAAGGTATTTACCGACTATGGTTGCACCATCGGTGAAGGAGGAGCTACCGTCACCGTACAGATGGTCGAGAGCATCGAAGGTGCCTACGACTACACCCTCGAGGGTTATGACAACGAGGGCTACCAGCTCATCGTCGAGACCAACGCCATCACCATCAAGGCGGTGAAGCCCATCGGTGTCATCCGTGCCGCACAGACTCTTGCCCAGCTCGCTGAGGGCTATGAGGAGGGGCAGGCTGCTATCGAGACCGTAGAGATTACCGACTGGGCTGCCTTCAAGCTCCGTGGCTATATGCACGACGTGGGTCGCTCGTTCATCTCTGTGGAGGAGTTGAAGAGGCATATCGACCTCTTGTCACGCTTCAAGGTAAACACCTTCCACTGGCATTTTACTGAGAACCAAGCATGGCGTTTCGAGGTGGAGGGCTATCCCCAGCTTACTTCTACCGAGAGCATGACCCGCTTTGAGGGTAAGTACTACACGCAGGCTGAGTGTCGCGAGGTAGCGCAGTATGCCCACGAGCGCGGTGTGACCATCATCCCTGAGATTGATATGCCCGGCCATAGCGCGGCCTTCAAGCGTGCCATGGGATTCGGTATGCAGACCGATGAGGGTGTCGAAATACTGAAGGAAGTGCTCACTCAGGTAGCCGCCGTATTCCCCAATGCGCCCTATATCCATATCGGTGCCGACGAAGAAACAATTGAATATCCCAACTTCTTGGGTATCATGGCAGACCATATCCATGGCCTGGGTCGCAAGATGATTGTTTGGAACCCCATCAGCGGTGTATCTATCAATAGCAATATGTGTGATATGACCCAGATGTGGAGTAGCAGGGGTACCGACATCAAGGGCGTGCCCGACATCGATTGCCGCTACAACTACACCAACCACTTCGACGTGTTTGCCGATGTAGTAGGTATCTATAAGAGCAACATCTACTATGCCGACAAGGGCTCTGAGGAGATTGCAGGTACCATCTCGGCCTACTGGAACGACCGTAAGACTCCCACCGAGGAGGACATCGTGAAGCAGAACAACATGTATGCCAACGTGCTGGCCAGTGCCGAGCGTGCCTGGATAGGCAGCAAGGTCAACGGTGCCGAGGGCTACATCGAGAAGCTCGGTACCACACTCCCCAACTCGGGTGAGGTGTACGAGGAGTTCAAGAGCTGGGAGGAGCGTTTCCTCTTCCACAAGGCCAACTCATTGAAGGATGAGCCCATCCCCTATGTGAAGCAGACCAACGTGCGCTGGCGCATCACCGACCCCTTCCCCAATGGTGGTAACAGTGGAGCCACCTTTGCTCCCGACCAGTATGCAACAAGCACCAATGATGCAGGCTTGATTCCCGAGACCTTCATTCATGAGGGCAAGACCTACAATACGGGTATGGCTACTGGTGCAGGTATCTACCTCCGCCACGTGTGGGGCAACAACATCATTCCCACCTACTATGGCGCAACCAACTATAGCAATATGACCGCGTATGCTTGGACCTATGTGTACTCAGAGACCGAGCAGACCGTAGGCGCACAGATTGAGTTCCAGAACTATGGCCGCTCGGAACATGACAAGACTCCAAATGCAGACAAGTGGGACCGCAAAGGTTCTGACATTTGGATTAACGGCACACGCATCAATCCTCCCACATGGAAGACTCCAGGCTTTGACCCCACCAACGAGGATGACCTCTTTAATGAGAACTTCAGCGCTCGTGAGCCCATCGAAGTGACCCTGAAGCAGGGTTGGAATAAGGTATTCCTCAAGCTCCCCTATGTGGGTGCCGATGGTATTCGCCTCAACAAGTGGATGTTTACCTGCGTATTCACCGACCTCGAAGGCAAGAATGCCGTGGAGGGCCTCATCTACTCGCCTAACCAGTGTATGGACGAAGCCACCGAGCTCGTGGCTGCCAAGATTAGCGAGATCAAGCGCGACCGCGGCAACCTCATCGGCACGGCCATCGGACTCTGGCCAGAAAGCACAGCCACTGAACTCGATGCCAAGGTGAAGGAAATCGAAGCTACCTATGCCGAGGAGAAGACCGCCGAGGAGCGCGCTGCACAGGTGGCAGCGTTGGAGGAGGCATGGAGCACTTTTGCCGCTTCGCTCACCGAGACCAATATGAACCTCCCCGTGAGTGGCAACTACTACCGTATGTACACCCCTCAGCGCGAAAGCCGATATCCTACAGGTAAGGGTGCCGGTAATGCAATTCTCGGAGAACAAAACCCCACGACCAAGGCGTCAATATGGCAATTCGTGAAGCGGAGCGACAACGCCTACGATATCATTAACCTTGCCGATGGCACCTACATCTCACCCGCAAGCAGCAATAATACAGCATTGAATTGCGTGGCCGAACAACCCCAAGCAGGGTGGACCGTCAAGAAGGCTTCAACTCGTGGTCAGGTGATTATCGTCTCTGGTAGTGTGCAGTTTAATCAGACAGGAAGTGGCCAGAGTTATAAACTCTACAACTGGGGTGATGGCAATAACACCACCGACACGGGTTGCCAGTTCGAATTGATTGATGTCACAGCAAGCCTTCCTCCCCAACCCCTCGTGAAGCTCGAGGGCTTGGGGAGCCAGACCTATCCCTACGCCATTGACGACGCTTTGGCCGACAAGGTGTTTGCCAAGGAGAATATCACTATCGCGTTGGACGTGACTATGCCTGCATCATTAGCTGCAAACACACGCTATGCCCTTGTGTGCGCTGCCGACCCTACGAAGGCAGCAACAGGAGCCACCAAGACCAACTCACCCTATGTGGCTTATGGTCTTAACGGTAGTAACCCCGCCTACTTGCCCTCATCGGCAGGTGGTGACAAGTTCACCTACAGAGACTTCTCCTTCGCGGGCAATACCAACTACAAGGTAGTGTACGTGATTGACCGCACCAACAAGAAGTTCTCTATCTATGTGGATGGTGCCTTGAAGAGTTCTGCGGACTATCCAGTAGCCGATTACGAACTCCAATCCTTCAGCAACTTCGCCAGTAACGACAATGCAAAGCTCTATATCGGTGGCGGTATTGTAAGTAACACCACTTCGTATGATGTCTTCGGCGGACAGGTGCGCTCGGTGCAGTTCTTCGAAGGTGCTCTCGACGCAGCGAAGATTGCCGAGATTGAGTATCCCATCAATGCCGAGGACCTCATCCTCAGTGATGCTGTGGCTGCCAACAATAATATGAACATCTTCGGCCTGCAGCGTTATTTGGGATTGGTGCAAGATGGAGGAGATGGTATCGAAGGCAATGGTCAGTTCGTATGTAACTACCCTGCTGCAACCTCTCAGGAGAGCGGCAATGCCTATGCCAATCTCATCGATGGCAACTACGAGACCTTTTTTCATAGTGGCTATGGCAACACTATCGGCAGTGGTAGCCACTACTTGCAAGCCGACCTCGGCAAGGCAGTGAAGAGCTTTCGTTTCTACTTCAAGAAACGTAGCCAGAACAATAACAATCGCCCCACGAAGATTACTATCGAGGGCTCTAATGACAAGTCTGCTTGGGCGGAGGTAAAGGTCATCAGCAGTGGCTTCCCTACCGATGCCAACGTGCTCGACTATTACTCTGAGGAGATTGCCAGCGCTACAGCCTATCAGCACTACCGCTTCACGGTGAACACAACCAATGGCGGTACCGTGTTCTACACCTTCTCGGAGTTCTATATCTTCCCCAGCGAGTACACCCGAGTGAAGGAAACCTTCGATGCTGTGCGTGCCTACCGTGCCGGAGCTACTGTAGAGACCGCTACTGCGCTCAATGCGGTGTATGCATGGAACAAGGGACTTACCGAAGGCTCACCCGTCGTAGGTGTGGAGTCATATATCTATGCCGATACCTACAAGGATGGTGCGTTCCTCAATCGCTACCTCTATAACAATAACGGTACGCTCACCCTCACCACAGAGCTGAGTGGTGCCGATAGTTTTGTGTGGACACCTGCGGTGACCGAGGATGGCAAGTACAACTTCAAGAACAAGGTGAGCAAGTATCTCGCCCACAAGGGTATGAGCGACAATGCCCACAACTTTACTGTAGCGGCCACAACCCACCACATGGGTGTGACCCTCCATACACAGGGTAACAACTACTTTGTCATTCATAACAGTAATGGGGCTTTTGATCAGTCATCAACCACGTATGACCAAACTACACAGGCTTACTGTACCGACTTCGTCTTCATCCCCACCAACCTCTACGAGCAGACCTTTGAGCCTGTGGTTATTAAGAGTGCCGAGGAGTTTGAGAACGGAGGCATCTACACCTTTGTAACCAAGCGCGGATGGATGGGTGCTACGGCCAGCAGCGACAACGTGATCTCTACAGCACGTACAACCGTGGATCCTGCCGCATCGGCCACCAATGCCTACTTCCAGTGGACGGTGTACAAGTCGGCCAAGGGCAACTACTACCTCTACAACATAGGTAAGGGCAAGTATATGGGTGTGCAGAGCAATGGTGGCGCAGCTATACCCTTTGTAGATGCTCCCAACAATAAGTTGCTCACCTTCAAGAAGAGCAGTTGGGCAGACTATCCCATCATGTTGTCAACTGACAATAAAGGTGTCGTAAATCATAGTACCGACCAAGGTAATGGCCTTATCAACTGGACTGGCGGTTGGAACAATCTGACCGACGAGGGTAGCAACCATCAGGTGACTCTCGTGGGCTCGCTCAGTCCTGCTACGCTGAAGAACATCGCCGACCTTGTAGATGAGTCGGAAGCCGATCAGGTGCAGCTCTACATCAAGGCCGAGGTTGAGGGTTTGGAGGAGAGCAATCCCAACACCCACTTCGGTACCGTGAGAGCCACCAGCAAGTTTGGCGGCAATTCCATCAAGCTGAAGCGCAGCACCGATGTGGCCACCATCGATTATCTCGAGACTCCCACAACGGTCATCGACTTCACCCGTGCCTACCGCGGCTTCGAATTCCAAGGCTTCTTCCTTGGTGAGGAGAACCTGGGCACAAGTTTCACTCCTGAAGAGGATCTGCAGACCAGCGAAGATGCTCCCCTCATTGCCAAGTTCACCGCAACGGATGAGGTCACCCTCTTCTATGACGATGACCCCTTCTCATACCGTATCCCTGCCATCGGAAAGACCTCTACAGGTCGCCTCATCGCAGTGAGCGACTACCGCTATAGCCTCGACGATATAGGCCGTTATAACTTTGGCACGGCTAACCCCGGTATCGACTTGGTAATGCGTTATAGCGATGACAATGGTAAGACCTGGAGCGAGACGACGACCATTGGCAAGGGCTCTTGCAAGCGTGGCACGGACGACTGCGCCTATGGTGATGCTGCTATTGCCGTGGTAGGTCAGAAGGTGCTCGTGATGGGTGCTGCAGGTGACGTGATGTTCGGCAATGGTAGCACCACAGCACACAATAGGGCGGTTCGCATATTCAGTGAAGATAATGGCGAAACATGGACCAAA
>JAZRFA010000073.1:0-8628 GCA_045661085.1 Bacteroidaceae bacterium | reverse complement strand
TTGCCGGGGCGGCAGGCTGCGAGTTCGGCCATGAAGCGGGCATAGAGCATCTCGGCTGCCGAGCGTGACGTATGCTCCTCATCGCCGCCAGGCAACGTGGCTACGTGGCGGAGAAGCGCTATCGCCAGCAGGTCGGGCACCTCGGCGCAGTAGGGCTCTGCAGAGGCTATGGAGTAGATGGCATGGAGTAGCAGGGTGATGTCGTCCCAATCTTTCGGTGCGGGATGCCGCTTCACGAAATGACGGCATGGCAGCAGGTGCTGATGGTGCCTTTCGGGCACGAAGGCCATAATCTGCCCCTGGGTGTCGGGCGCCACCTCGAATATCTCTACATAGGTGTTCTCGGGTAGGATGAGGATGTCGCCACCTACCACTACATGCTCGGTGAAGTTGATCTCGAGACGTGCCTCTCCCGAGAGCACGCGCAGCAGGCGATAGTCCTTCACGATGAGCGGGAAGCGCACCTTGTCGAACAGTTGAAGTCCCACCTTGTTGACCGCCATGTCGAGGTTCAGCGCCAAGCGGTCGCGGATGAGCAGTTGCTCGAAGCGCACCGCTGACTTCTTGATGATGGAGGAGATGAGCTCAATGTCCAGCGGGCGGAAGCGTTCCTTATCGTTCTTCATAACTTGGTTATTTTCATTGCAAAGATAATGAATATCGCTTGAAATATGCTCTTCTTGCAAAGAATGATTACAAAAAGGACATTATCTGCCAAGAATAGACAATGCCGGTACGGAGAAGAATGGCGTACTTTGCAGCGAATGATTGAGTTTATGGAGTTAAAAGCTCCTAACTCATATAATATTACAACCTATGAAACGAATATTGCTATTGACCTCGCTGCTGGCTTCGCTGGCAGTATGTGCACAGCCGAGTGTGGAGCGGTGCAAGGAGATGGCGCGCGAGCACTATCCGCTCATCAGGCGGTATGGGCTGATAGAGCAGAGCCGCGACTACACGCTGAGCAATGCCGCCAGGGCGTGGCTGCCGCAGGTGACGCTTTCGGGGCAGGCCACGCTGCAGTCCGATGTGGTGAGCTGGCCCGAGGAGTTCGAGTCTATGCTGGCCATGCAGGGACTTGACATGCCGGGCATACGCCGCGACCAGTACAAGATGCAGATTGATGTGCAGCAGACCCTCTGGGATGGCGGGAAGAGTCGTACTGACCGGGCCATTGCCGAGAGCGAGGCCGCGCAGGAGCGCATGAGTACCGAGGTGGAGCTGTATGCGGTAGACAGCCGTGTAGAGGATATCTACTTCGGCATACTGCTGATGCAGGAGCAGCAGCGGCAGATAGGGGAGATGATGCAGCGCCTGCAGACCAACCTCGACCATATGAATGTCCTCGTGGAGAACGGGATGGTCATGCAGGCCGATGCCGATGCTGTGGAGGTGCAGCTGCTGACGCAGCGCCAGAGCCTCGGACAGGTGGAAGCCCGCCTGCAGAGCTTCCGCCGCATACTGGGCCTCTTCATCGGTGAGGAACTAGGCGAGGCACCCCTGCCCATGCCTGTGGCCGAGGAGCCTGTGGGGTACGACTCTGAGCGCCCCGAGCTGCGGCTGATGGATGCGCAGATGGCCCTGCTGCAGGCACGCGAGCAGATGGTCGACGTGTCGCTCGCTCCGCGTGTGGCACTCTTCGCACAGGGCTACTACGGCTATCCAGGACTCAACATGTTTGAGAACATGGTGAGCCACCGATGGACCCTCAATGGCATTGTGGGGGTGCGCATGAACTGGAATATCAGCAGTCTGTATACGTCGAAGACATCGCGTCGGCAGCTGCAGAACGCACGCGACAATGTGATGCTGCAGCGCGAGGTGTTTGCCTTCAACAGCCGCTTGCAGGCCGAGCAAGAGAGCGCCGAGGTGCGCCGCATACGTGAGGCCATCGCGGACGACGACCGCATAGTGGCACTGCGCAGTCGAGTGCGTGAGGCTGCCGAGGCACGCTTGCAAGAGGGGATGATAGACACGCACGACCTGCTGGGCACGATTAGCGACGAGACCTCCGCCAAGATAGCCCGCAGCACGCACCAGATAGAGTTGGTAAAGGCTATTTATGATTTGAAGCATACGTTAAATAAATAAAGGAGGAATATATAGATGTTTGCCCAACTTTTAGTGTCATCCTGACGATAGGAAGGATCCCGCGCGGGGACTTGGCAAGATACACTGCGAGATTCTTCGCGTTGCTCAGAATGACATGAAACGTTTTGGGAAACATAGTATTAACTCTAAAAAGAAATCTATATGAAAACAAAATCAATGTATTTATGGGCTGCAGTGGCACTATGCAGTGCTTGCGGCAACGAAGCGGAGTACGATGCCTGTGGCACATTTGAGGCCGAGGAGATACTGGTGTCATCGCAAGGCACCGGGCAGTTGGTATGGTTCGATGTGCGCGAGGGTGCACAGGTGGAGCCGGGTGTGGTGCTGGGAGTGGTTGACACCATACAGCTGCACTGGCAGAAGGTGCAGCTGGAGGCACAGGCCGAGGCCATCCGCAGTGCACGCCCCGACATCCGCAGTCAGCTCTCGGCCATAGAGAGCCAGATTGCTACGCTCAAGTCCGAGAAGCAGCGCATAGAGAAACTGGTGGCCAAGAATGCCGTACCCACCAAGCAACTCGACGACCTCAACGCTCAGCTGCAGGTGCTCGAGAGGCAGCGTGTGGCGCAGCAGACCGCCCTGTCGGGCAACACCTCGGCAGCCGACTACAATGCCGAGGCCATAGCCGCACAGATTGCCATCGTAGAGGATCGCATTGCCAAGTGCCGCATAGCCTCGCCCATCGGAGGCACCGTGCTGGCCAAGTACAAGAGTGCAGGCGAACTGGTGAGCATGGGCACACCGCTGATGAAGGTGGCCAACCTCGATGCGATGTACCTGCGTGCCTACTTCACCTCCGACCAGCTGGCCGCCCTCAACCTTGGCGACGAGGTGGAGGTGACAGCCGACTTTGGCGGCGACCAGCAGTATGCCTACAAGGGTACGGTGATGTGGATAGCTTCGGAGAGCGAGTTTACCCCTAAAGCCATACAGACACGCAACACACGCGCCAACCTCGTGTATGCCGTGAAGATTGCCGTGAAGAACGACGGACGCTTGAAGGTGGGGATGTATGGGGAGACAAAAATAATTAACAATTAACTCCGTTGAAGTTGCTCCGCTCGGTAGAGCCTGCAAGCAGTCTTTACTCTCGCTTATACGCAACTTTGACAATTAAAACAGACCCTCAACTCTCAACCCTCAACTAACATGCCATCCATCAGAGTAGAAAACATATCGAAGCGCTACGGTACATTCACTGCGCTCGACGGAGTATCCTTCGAGGTAGAGCGTGGCGAGCTCTTCGGACTCATCGGTCCCGACGGGGCAGGCAAGACCACGCTATTCCGCCTGCTCACCACGCTGATGCTCCCCGACGGAGGTAGCGCCACCGTCGATGGGCTCGATGTCGTCACCGACTACAAGTCCATCCGGCAGATAGTGGGCTATATGCCCGGGCGTTTCTCGCTCTACCAGGACCTCTCGGTGGAGGAGAACCTGGAGTTCTTCGCCTCGCTCTTTGGCACCACCATAGCCGAGGGGTACGACCTCATAGCCCCCATATACCGGCAGATAGAGCCCTACAAGACACGCCGTGCCGGACGCCTGTCGGGCGGCATGAAGCAGAAGCTCGCCCTCTCCTGTGCCCTCGTGCACAAGCCCCGCGTGCTCTTCCTCGACGAGCCCACCACGGGCGTCGACGCTGTGAGCCGCAGCGAGTTCTGGGATATGCTCCACACCCTGCGCCAGTACGGCATCACCATCCTCGTGTCCACCCCCTACATGGACGAGGCCAGCCGTTGCGACCGCATAGCCCTCATCAACGAAGGCAAGATATTGCGTATCGACACCCCCGACCGTATCACCGATGCGGGGGCAACGCTCGAAGATACATTCATCAGACTAATCCAAGAGGAGTATGGAAAACATCATATCGGTTAGGAACCTCACCAAGCAGTTCGGCACCTTCCGTGCGGTCGACAACATATCGTTCGATGTGGCACAGGGCGAGATCTTCGGCTTCCTCGGAGCCAATGGCGCCGGCAAGACCACTGCCATACGCATCCTCTGCGGACTGAGCCGTGCCACCTCGGGCACGGGCAGCGTGGCCGGGTGCGACATCATGACACAGAGCGAGGACATCAAGCGCAACATCGGTTACATGTGTCAGAAGTTCTCCCTCTACGAGGACCTCACCGTGCTGGAAAATATGGAGCTCTACGGAGGCATCTACGGCATGCACCGCAAGGAGATACTCGCCAAGGCCGAGGCCATGCTCACCGAGCTCGAGTTCTGGCATCATCGCCACGACCTCGTGCGCAGCATCCCTGCCGGATGGCGACAGAAGCTGGCCTTTACCGTGGCCAACCTGCATGCACCCAAGGTCATCTTCCTCGATGAGCCTACGGGCGGTGTCGACCCCCTCACGCGCCGTCAGTTCTGGGGCATGATACGCCGTGCCGCCGCTGCCGGCACCACTGTGTTTGTCACCACCCACTATATGGATGAGGCCGCCCTGTGTGACCGCGTGTCCATCATGGTCGACGGGCGCATCATGGCGCTCGGCACGCCCGAGGCGCTCATCAGCAAGTACCAAGTAAGAACGATGGACGAGGTGTTCCGCACCCTCGCCCGCAATGCAGTAAGGAATGAATAGATTTGCCCATTTCGTCAAGAAGGAGTCGCTGCATATCCTGCGCGATGTGCGCACCATCCTCGTGGTCATAGGCATTCCCATCGTGCTCACCCTGCTCTTCGGCTTTGCCATATCCACCGATGTCAACAACATCAACGTGGCTGCTTGTGCGCCCCATCGCACGGCTGCTGTGCGCGATGCCGTGTCGCGTGTCAGCCACACCCCCCTCTTCACCTTCAAGGGGTATGTCGCTCCCGACGAGATTGACAAGGTGCTGCGCACCGGCACTGCCGAGGCCGTGATGGTCTTTGCCGACGACTACGACCGCCTCGTGGCAGGCACCACCGAGGTGGCAGGCTGCGGCGTGCAGCTCGTGCTCGACGGCTCCAACCCCAACGTGGCCGCCTCGGCCTCGGCCTACCTCATGCAGACCCTCAGCGGCGTGGCTGCTGCCTCGCCCGTCGATACCCACATCCTCTACAATCCCCAGATGAAGAGTGCCTACAACTTCGTGCCCGGTATCCTCGGCCTCATCTTCATCCTCGTGTGCGCCATGATGACCTCCATCTCCATCGTGCGTGAGAAGGAACTGGGCTCCATGGAGGTGCTGCTCGTGTCGCCCGTCAAGCCACTGTGGATTATCGCTGCCAAGATGATACCCTACTTTGTCCTCAGCTGCATCAACCTGCTCTCCGTGCTGCTCATCGCCCGCTATGCCCTTGGCGTACCCATGACAGGCAGCGTGGGCGGCATCCTCCTCATCTCGGGCATCTACATCGCCCTCTCCCTCGGCTTCGGGTTGCTCGTCTCCACCGTCACCGACAAGCAGATGGTGGCGCTGCTCATCTCCGGCATGGTGCTCATGCTGCCCATCATGATGTTCTCCGGCATGCTCTTCCCCACCGAGAACCTGCCCCTTGTGCTCCGTCCCATCACCTACATCGTCCCTGCACGGTGGTATATCGATGCCATGCGCAAACTGATGATCGAGGGACTCGCTTTCGGCGATGTGCTGCTCGAGCTTGGCATCCTCGCCGCGATGACTATCGGCATCATCCGTGTGGCATTGATGAAGTTTAACGACCGTTTGGAATAACTTGACCACTATGCGCGTACTACGAACCCTGATCATTAAAGAGCTGCGGCAGTTTCGCCGCAACCCCTTCCTCCCCAAGCTGGTAGTGGGCTTTCCCCTCGCCATCGTCCTCATACTGCCCTGGATAGCCAACATGGATGTCAGGGGCGTGAGCGTGGGCATTGTCGATGCCGACCGCTCCGACGTGTCGCGCCGCATCACCTCGCATGTCGAGGCCTCCGAGTACCTGCGCCTCCACGACCTCTATGCCGACTACCCCTCGGCACTCGCCGACCTCGAAGACGGCCACATCGATGCCATCCTCGAGATACCCAACGGCTTCGGCCATAGCCTCCACGCCACCCCCAAGCGGCTCAGCATCTGGGCCAACGGTGTCAACGCCATGAAGGGCTCCCTCGGATCCCAGTACCTTATGCAGACCGTAATGAGGGCTCTCCCTACAAGGAACACTCCGATGCAACCTTCGTTTGAGAGCAGCGAAATTGTCAATTCTCCATTAACAATTATCAATTCTCAATTAACTTCGTTGAAGTTGCTACACTCGGCAGAGCCTGCAAGCAGTCTTTGCTCTCGCTCAATCGCAACTTTCTCCATTGTCAATTACTACAACCCCACCATGGACTACAAGCACTTCATGATCCCTGCCCTGATGATTATGCTCATGGTGATGGTCGGCGGATTCCTTCCCGCCCTCAACCTCGTGTCCGAGAAGGAGTTGGGCACCATAGAGCAGATTAATGTCACCCCCGTGAGCCGCCTTGTGTTCACCCTCTCCAAGCTCATCCCCTTCTGGGTCATCTGCCTCCTCGAGCTTGCACTCTGCATGACTCTCGCCCTCCTCGTCTACGGCCTCCCCGTGGCTGGTTCCGTAGGGGCCATCTTCCTTGCGGCGCTGCTCTTCATCATCATCATGTCCAGCATAGGCGTCATCATCGCAAACCTCTCCGACACCATGCAGCAGACCATGTTTCTCATGCTCTTCATCGTGCTCTCCTTCATCCTCCTCAGCGGCCTCATGACCCCTATCGAGAGCATGCCCCTCTGGACCCAGCACTTCACCCGCCTGCTGCCGCCCACCTACATGGTCGAGATCATGCGAGCCGTATACCTGCGTGGCACCACCATAGTTGAACTCTCGGGCAACTACCTCGCCCTTGCCGCCTTCGCTCTCACCTTTGCCACCCTGGCATCGTTCACCTACCGCAAGTGCGGGTAAGTGGCACCGATAGCAGAGGTGTTGTAGCACTACATATTAAGACAAGAGCATAAGACAATGCACGCCGCAGAGCACACGAGGTGCTTTGCGGCGTGTTCGTTATAGCGGTTGCAGAAGCGTGCGGTGTTACTGCCTCTCCGTACAGAATGCTGCGAAGGCGAGCCTGATCTCGTCGCGTACGCGGCGGAACTCGCTCATCACGTGGTCGTGGCTGCCTGTGGCATCGGAGGGGTCGTCGAAGCCTATGTGGAGGCGATGGCCTACGTTACCCACAAAGGTGGGGCAGGTCTCGTTGGCTCCGCCACAGACGGTGATCACATAGTCCCACGGCTCGTCCAGATAGTCGGTCACGCTCTTGGGGGTGTGCGAGGAGATGTCGATGCCTACCTCGCGCATGGCCTCGATGGCCAGGGCGTTGACCTGCGAGGCGGGGTGAGTGCCTGCCGAGCGCACTTCCCACTCGGGGGCGAACGACTGCACGAAGCCGTGGGCCATCTGACTCCGGCAACTGTTGCCTGTGCATAGAATCAATACTTTCATAACATCCAATTGAATAGATAACCAGATAGAACAATCAGCATGGTGACCACGCCGAAGAAGATGCCGATAAGGCGCCATGTCATCACCTTCTTGAGCATCGTGGCTTCGGGGATGGAGAGGCCGATGATAGCCATCATAAAGGCGATGGCGGTGCCGAGGGGGATGCCCTTGGCCACGAAGACCTCGATGATGGGTACGATGCCCGCTGCATTGGCATAGATGGGTACGGCAAGCACCACGGCCAGCGGCACGCTCCACCAGTTGTCTGCCGAGAGGTACTGCTCGAAGAAGCCCTCGGGCACATAGCCGTGCATGGCTGCCCCGATGCCTATGCCGATGAGGATGTAGAGCAGCACGCCCCGCACGATGCCCCACGACTCGCGCGTGATGATGGGCAGGCGATGGATGAAGGGGGTCCTGGCGGCCTCCCATCGCTCGCTCTGCGCTGATGATTGTGCCTGCGCAGCCTTCACCCAATCGCTCAGGTAGGGTTCGAGGTGCATACGGCTCAATATGTAGCCGGCTATCATCGACAGCACCGTGCCGCTGATGATGTAGATGAGCGTGGCCTTGACACCGAACGAGCCGAGGAACATGGCCACCGCCACCTCGCTCACCAGGGGCGAGGCGATGAGGAAGGTGAGCGTCACACCCAGGGGTATGCCGCCCCTGACGAAGCCGATGAACAGCGGCACCGAGGAGCAGGAGCAGAAGGGGGTGATGCCTCCGAACAGGGCGGCCAAGAAGTAGTCCAGACCATAGAGCCTGTGTGTGGCGAGGTACTGGCGCAGGCGCTCGATGGGGAAGTAGGCATTGATGATGCCCATCACGAAACTGATGCTGAAGAGCAGGATGATGATCTTGATGCTGTCGTAGAAGAAGAAGTTGACAGCCGTCCCTAAGGGGCTGGCGGCATCGAGGGCAAAGAGGTCATAGACCAACCAGTCGGCAAATCGCTGTATCATAGTCCTAACAGTGCTTTAACCTCCTTTTCACTCGGCACATATCCCTTGACCTTCACCACCCCGTCGATGACAACGGCAGGGGTGGAGAGGATGTTGTACCTCATCATCTCCACGATGTCGT
>JAZRFA010000072.1:0-19339 GCA_045661085.1 Bacteroidaceae bacterium | reverse complement strand
GCAACTTGACCCACACGTGGGTCCTCCTCTACAGCAAATTTCTTAGATACGACAAACAGCACCGCGGCCAATACCAAGGCTGTAAGTCCCAAAGCAATCACTGCAATTAAAATTGTACTCATGATTTGATGTTATGATTTGAGTTTTGTTATTTGTTTACTTGTTTAGTGTTTAGTGTTTAGTGTTTAGTGTTCGGTGTGTCATTCGGATGCAGACTCATTGCTCATTGCTCATTGCTCACAGCCCATAACCCATAACCCATAACCTTTAACCTTCAATTCCTCTTATCGTAAATGTAAATTCGTTCATCAATCTCTTCTTGCAAGCAAAGAGCACACCGAAGTAGGCTGCCAAGGCCAGTAGTGCCGCTACGGCACCTGCCACCTCATTGCCATCGGTGAGCCACATCGTGATTGCCACGGCAACGACCAGCAGCAGGAGGGGAAAAAGAAAAGCGAGGCGAACAGCCTTCATTCCCATCGTTGCTGCTCCCTCGACCATCACCCGTTGTCCCACTTGGTAGGCTTTGGTGTCGGCACCATATACGTCGACAATCTTCTCCTTGCTCTCGGCAGCCGAGCACAGACTCTTGGCACCACAAGCCGCACAAGCCGAAGCCTGCACGATGCGTACATGGATGCAATCTCCTTCGATCGCGTCCACTATACCGTCGTGTTTGATTATGTCTGCCATACCTGCTATTATGCTTAACCTCGCAAAATTACGATTTATTCTTCTAAAGAAGAAACTTTGCCGTATAATTTTTGCATTTTGTTACAGATAGAGGTCATAATGGGCGTTTACTTTGTTTAGTGTTTAGTGTGTGTCATTTCGAACATCGTGAGAAATGACACACATGGATTGGGCCAGACACGTTTGCGGGATCCCTCGGCGCTATTGCTTTGTCGGGATGACATTCATCCTGGTTTTAGTCTTCGTTAATGGCGTATCACCAGCTAAACCCAAGGTCGAAGCATACAGGCAGGTGGTCGCTTGTGCCACCCTGGTAGCGCATACCGTTGTAGGTGCGGTGTGGGCGGTGGCCGCCATAGAGGGGTTCGGGTTCGGTGAGGAAGTTGGGCGCAAAGTTCCACGCCCCCTGTGGCGCGAGGTGTAGTGCCGCGGTGTCGGTGTGCAGGAGGGTGGGGGACAGGTAGATGTGGTCAATCTGCTCCCACTTGCCCTTGTAACGGTAGCTGCCACCGAGGTTCTCGGTGATACATTTCAATTGTGCTTTTTCGGAAAGTGAGCGTAGGGCTGAGCTGTGTGGAGTGTCGTTGAAGTCGCCCATCACCACGATGCGTGGCGTGTGGCGCACCTGGTTGAGCGAGTCTATGGCATGGCATATGAGTTCCGTTACCGATGCTCTACGCTTGACCGACTCCTTGCCGTTGAGCCTACTGGGCAGGTGGCACACGAAGATGTCCAGCGTGTCGCCCGTGTGCAGTAGTCCGCTCACGAGGAGCACATCGCGCGTGTGTAGTTCTTGGGTAGAGTGTACCTGCGACAGGCCAATCGCCCTATGGAAAAAGGGACGGAAGGTCGTGGGCTTGTACATCAGGGCAACATCGATGCCTCGCGGGTCAAAGGATGTGGTCATCAAGTACTTATACTCCACGGAGCGCAGTGCCGAGCGGCGGGTGAGGTCGTGCATCACACTGTCGTTCTCCACCTCGCAGAGAGCC
Source organism: Bacteroidaceae bacterium (assembly GCA_045661085.1). Classification (GTDB taxonomy): domain Bacteria; phylum Bacteroidota; class Bacteroidia; order Bacteroidales; family Bacteroidaceae; genus UBA1189. Next base: position 17,654 of record JAZRFA010000072.1, on the reverse strand, counting down.
ACGAAATCGGGTGCGCGGTCATCGCCTATCGCCGTTATCGTGCGGCTTATGGCGTGTAGCTTGTCCCAGTAGCGATAGGGTGTCCAGTGGCGTGTGGCTTGGGGGAGGAATTCATCATCGTTGGTGAGCGTGTCGTCCACGCAGTCGAAGAGGTTCTCCACGTTGTAGGTGACGAAGCGTATACGCTCCTGAGCGCAGAGCGTGAGGCAGCATAGCAACACTGCTATCAAGGCTTTCAGCCTTTGGCTGTTGGCTTTTGGCTCATTTCTCATGGCACATTATTCAAGGTCTTAACTAGCCGTCATAGCTTGGCGTCGGTTGTCATCCTGACAGAACGAAGTGGCGGAAGGATCCCGCGCTGGGAATAGGCAAGAGACTATGCGAGATTTTCGCTATGCTCAAAATGACGCCATTGCGATAATCGTTAATCTGTAATCTTTGTTTAAACGTTATTGCATAGCCAACGGCTAATAGCCAAAATCCGACTGGTAACACCCTGCATCGACGGCTTCGCTTGATCTAGGCTGCTCGTCCTTGTCGTAGGGTATGAGGTCTAGATACTCACTTGTAGCTATGCCGCGAGCTACGGATAGCGAGTCGAGGTGGAAGTCGTAAATGAAGTTGCTATGATCTATGGTGCGGAAGTTGCTACGTCCATAGGCCGTGCTGTCCTTGTGCTCCCACACGATATTGGCAAAGTGTAGCGTGTCGGGGGCGATGGCCTCTTTCCACGAGTTGATGAGCGAGTGGCTGAAAGTGAACTGTGCATATTCGCTCCAGTCGGCCGTGTCGGTCTTTTCGATGACGGTACCCATCAGCTCGTCGCTTTTTGAGCCTGTGATGATGCTGTTCACGAAGTTTACCCCTAGCAGTGGGTATATGGCGTTCTCCTCCTTGAGGTAGTTGGCTATGTTGAGGGCCACTCCTCGCTCACTCTTCCAAGGGTAGAAGTTGGCCATCGTGCAGTGCACGAAGTCCATCTCGCCACCTAGGATGTTCACGCAATGTCCCCCAGCGTTGGTAAACAGGCTGTTGGTGAACAGCGCCTTGCAAAGCGTCAGCTCCAATGCGTCCTTGTCCACGTTGTGTATCTGGCTGTTGTGCATCTCCATCTTGGGCTCCTCTAGGTTGGTGCTCTGTGCTCTCAGTCCATAGGTTCCGCTGTGTATGTCGCAGTGTACAAACACGTTGTTGCTGCTTGTCTCGTGCAGGGTGATGCCTCCCCACTGTGCCGAGAGTCGGTCGTAGGGGAGGTATGAGAACATGTGGTCGGTACGTGCCCCGCGGAATACGATAGGCTCGTCTACCGTGCCTATGGCCTCTATGCGTCCATGCACCTGCAGCTCCACCTTGTCGGCGCAGTAGAGGCGTGTGCCAGGCTCCATGTAGAGCGTAGCGCCAGCCTCCACCCTGAGGCTGTCATAGATGAGGTAGGGGCGCTTGGCAGTGAGTCGGGTGTCGGTGTCTATCACCTCGCCACGCAGCACCGTGGCATCCTGTCCGCTGGCAGTAAAGATGACCTGCTGTCCTATGCCACTCTCGAGGAGGAACTGCAGCGAGTCGCGCACCTCGAACGGCTCATCCTCGCCGCGAGGGTCTACGGTCACCTCCACGAACACATACATGCTGTCGCCCCCTCGGATGGCCAGGTCGTTGAAGGTGTCGCCCGACAGTCCGTCTATATTGACCCGGTAGGGCGAAGTCTCTCCGCCCGCAAGTGTGGCATGGGCGATGCGTAGGTCAGCCTTGTTGCGATTATATATAAGGAACGCATAGGTTGCCGAACTGACCTCTGTGAAGAGCGTGTCGAACGCCACCGTATCGGTCGAGAACGAGAGACGATGGCTCGGGTTGGTCGAGAACTCACGCTCATCGGTACAGCTCATCGCCCCCACCGCCATTCCTATGGAAAACACAATACTCCAAATCTTCAGTATATCTTTCATATATGCTATAAAACGTAACTCGCAGTAGGATATTGTGGGTCCCATCGAAATGTTTTGCCTTCCTTCTCGTTCAATATTTCTTATCCATAAACTCCAGATAATATTAAAGCTCTCTATGCTATGATATTTTACATTATTATGTAACTTTGCGACAGAAAAAGAAATCTCAATAGTATACAGAATATATGATGGATTTAGATAGATTGGTGTCGCAGGTGTGCGACGTTGCCGTGGAGGTGGGCGAATTCTTGAGGGAACAACGTGCGGCGTTCGACCGCTCGGCGGTGCAGGAGAAGGGCCCGCACGACTATGTGTCGTATGTGGACAAGGCCTCTGAGGAGCGGTTGGTAACAGCTCTTTCGGCTCTACTTCCTGAGGCGGGTTTCGTGACTGAGGAGAAGACCACTGGCCAGTATGCGGGCGAGGAGTATTGCTGGGTGATTGACCCGCTGGATGGCACCACGAACTTCATTCACGACATGGCACCCTACTGCGTGAGCATTGCGCTACGTAGCCAAACGGAGCTGCTGCTCGGCGTGGTGTATGAGGTGTGTCGCAACGAGTGCTACTGGGCATACAAGGGTGGGGGAGCCTACCTGAATGGTCGCCCCATTCGCGTGACCGACATTGCTTCTATGAATCAGGCGCAGATACTGCTAGGATTCCCTTATGATAGCGAACACTTCCGCCCCGTGGTGCTTGGTCTTATCGAGCAGATGTATGGTTCCGTGGGTGCCGAGCGCCTGTTGGGCTCGGCAGCGGTGGAGCTTTGCTATGTGGCTGCAGGACGTGCCGAGGCGCGAATCGAGGGTTTCCTTGGCCCGTGGGATGTGGCGGCAGGTTGTCTCATCCTTACCGAAGCGGGCGGAAGGGTCACTGACTTCAGTGGCGGCGAAACGCATCTCAGCGGCCGAGAGGTGCTGGCATCGAACGGGCTCCTTCACGAACAACTACTGCAAGTGGTGGAGAGGGCGTTGGCCTTCGGCTCTTAGCTTTTGGCCGTTGGTTTTTTGCTCATCGCTCACTGCTCAAAGCAAGGAACGCCTCACCGGCGTCTGAATTCGGCACAGGTAATGGCGGTGGCGATGGCTACGTTGAGTGACTCGGAGGTGGCGCAACCCTCGGGGTAGTTGGGGATGAGGAGCTTGTGAGTAACCATGGATTGTACCTGCTCTCCGATACCGTTGCCCTCGTTGCCCATAATGATGATGCCATGCGGGGTGAGATTCTCCTTGTAGATATTGTTGCCTTCGAGAAAGGTTCCATAGAGGGGTGTAGAGGGGTTTTCTTTCCGGGTCTGACGTAGAAAATCACACAAATTTACATAATGTATCTGTACACGAGAAATAGCTCCCATGGTAGCCTGTACGGTCTTGGGGCTATAGGCGTCGGTGGTGCCGATGGAGCAGAAGATATGGCGAATGCCAAACCAGTCGGCTACTCGGATAATGGTGCCCAGATTTCCGGGGTCTTGCACATCGTCGAGGGCGAGGCAAAGCTCCTTGGATGCAATGTCGTATGGCGTGGGATAGGTGGGAAGCTCAAATAGGGCAAGTACCTCTTGCGGGGCCTTGAGGAAGCTGGCCTTGCGCAGTTCGTCGTTGGTGGCTTCAATAACTTCGGTGGCGCGCACCTCGGGGTGGGCGGCTATCCATGAGGCCTCGGCTACGATGAGGCGGCAGGTGAAGTAGGGGATGAGGTCGCCCACAACCTTAGGACCCTCGGCAACGAAAAGGCGCTCTTCGCGGCGCTTTTTCTTCAGTTCCAACGACTGTATGAGCTTGATTTTGGCTTTGCTTAGCATAAGTTATGTCTTTTACACAACGTGATTCGTCAAAAAACAATGCAAACTTACATAAAAAACGAGAAATTTTGCGTAAGTTTGCAAGATAATTTGCGGTGATTGTTGCCGTGAAGCAATTATGTAGGTAGAATGAACGTGATGAAGAGCAAATATATATGTCTGATAGCGATGATAGCCGTGGCTTTGTCGTCGTGCTCGGTGTCGCGTCATTTGCCCGAGAATGCATATCTACTGGATGAGGTTAAAGTGATCTCGGAGGAAAGCCCTGAGATAATTTCGTCATTGAAGTCGAAGGTACGCCAACAGCCTAATGTGCGTACGTTTGGTCTCTTCCGTTTGCCGTTATGGGTGTATAACCTTTCGGGGGTAAAAGATAATATTATCAATCGTAGCTTGCGTAATATTGGTGAGGCTCCTCGCGTGTGCAATGATACCTTAACACGCAAAAGTTGTGAAGTCATGAAGCAGACACTGGTGAACCAGGGCTACTTGAAGGCACAGGTGGATTCGGAGACAACCTACGAAAAGCATAAGGCAAAGGTGAGTTATTATGTACACCCGGGACGATTGTACAGCGTCAAGTCGGTGCGCTATTTGTGTATGGACACGGTGTTGCTGGGGCACATCCTTGAGGATTCGTTGAACTCGGCGCTGAAAGTGGGTATGCCATTTGATGCCAATGTGCTGAATGACGAACGCTCAAGATTGGCTTCTCTCTTGCAGGGAGTGGGTTATTACGGTTTCAAAAAGGACTATGTTACCTATATTGCCGATACGGCTCGCAATTCGACCGACGTAGCTTTGTCGGTGCGCATACGTTCGGGAGTGTTCTCTCAGGACTCGGTTGATGGCAAGCCCGTTTATACCCCATGGAAGAAATACAAGATAGGGAATGTGAAATACTTGATGTATCCGTTCTCGTATGCATACCAGCCAGCCTATGTGTTTCCCGACACCAGCAGAGTGGGTAATGAGCATTTCCTGTATGACAATACTCCTCCATTCCGTTTCTCAATCATAAGACATGCTTCCCACTTGGCTTCTGGTATGCTTTACGATGTCAACAATGTGACGAAATCGTATACCTCGTATGGCCGGCTGAATGCATTGAAATATACAAATATCAATTTTAAGGAAACAAATGACAGTACTCTGGACTGCTACATCACGTTGAACCCGGCTAAAAAGGTCTCGATGAACACCGAGTTGGATTTTACCAATACGGCAGGTGATGTGGGAGCTTCCGCATCTCTTTCATTTACGCATCGCAACCTCTTTCATGGCTCAGAGACCTTTATGATAAAGTTCCGTGGAGCTTATGAGAATATCACTCACTTGACTGATTATGAATCGGGCAAGTTTATCGAATATGGTGTGGATATGAGCCTTAACTTCCCTCGATTCATTGCACCATTCATACGGGACGAGGTGCAGCGTCGCAGCATGGCTACTACGCAACTAGATCTTCAGTATAATACCCAGACTCGTCCCGAGTTTGACCGTAACGTGTTCTCTGCTTCGTGGAGCTATCTGTGGAATAGCACTAGGCGGATAAGACATCGATTCGATCTGGTGGGGGTCAACTTTGTGTCGGTACCTCGAAAGGACAAGTACTTTATCAGTAACTACCTCGATCAATATAGCAGTAGGAACTCTATCATGAAGTTCAACTACGAGGACCTCTTCATTTTCCGCACGGGATATGATTTTTACTACACATCACCCAATGCTGGTGTCACCAAGAACTATTTCGATGTGTCCCACTCGGTGCGTGCACACGTTGAGACTTCGGGTAATCTGCTTCACCTGTTCTCTCGTGCACTGAAACTAGAACGGGACTCAATAGGGCAGTATCACATCTTCAATTTGGCCTATGCCCAATATTTGAGGACCGATTTGGCTTGGACAATGAATATGAATCTTGGCCGTCGTAACAATGTGCTTTTCCACATTGAGACTGGTGTAGCCTATCCGTATGGTAATTCACGAATGCTCCCGTTCGAAAAGAGATACTATGCCGGTGGCGCCAATGGTGTACGAGGATGGTCGGTGCGCGGCTTGGGCCCCGGGCGTTATGTGAGCCGTAACGGAACGATTGACTATATCAACCAATCGGGTGATATCAAGCTTGACCTCAGTCTTGAATATCGTATGCCTCTGTTCTGGAAACTTGATGGTGCTGTGTTCGTAGATGCGGGTAACATCTGGACGATATATAATTACGATGACCAGCCGGGAGGAGTATTCCTTTGGGATGAGTTTTATAAACAGATTGCTGTATCGTATGGTATGGGTATACGACTCGACCTGAATTTCCTCGTGATTCGCCTCGATGCTGCCATGAAGGCTATCAATCCGGTGTATGCCGAGGGACCATTGCGTTATCCAATCTCCCATCCCCGTTTCGGACGTGATTTCGCTTGGCATTTTGCCGTGGGTTATCCGTTCTAAAAGAAAAGAGAAACGAGAAAACTGATAAAACGAAAATAAAACAAACAATATATGAAACTGAATTTTATATGTCTTGCAAGCGGAAGTAGCGGTAATTGCTTCTATCTGGGCACCGACAACTACGGCATCCTCATCGATGCCGGTATACCGGTGCGCACCATCAAGAATGGACTGAAGGATGCCGGACTCTCGTTTGATTCCATTATGGGAGTATTTGTTACCCATGACCATGCCGACCATATCAAGTCGCTCGGCACATTGGGCGAACGCTATAATATCCCCATCTATGCTACTCGTGAGACCCACGTGGGTATCAACCGTAACTATTGTATGACCCAAAAACTCGTGTCGTGCATGCGTTATGTGGAAAAGGAGGAGACGCACCGTTTGCGCGACTTTCGTATTACTCCCTTTGAAGTGCCACACGATGGCAATGACAATGTGGGTTATCTCGTGGAATGCGATGGCAAGGTGTTCTGCTTCATTACAGACCTTGGACATATCACCGATACCGTAGCTGGATATATTGCTCGTGCCCATTACTTGGTTATCGAGGCAAATTATGATGAGGAGATGCTGGCGCATGGTCCCTATCCTCAGTATCTTAAAGACCGTATCACGGGACCTAACGGACACCTTAGCAACAAGACTACAGCAAAGTTCTTGGCGGCTAATCTCACCGAGCACCTCAAATACATCTGGCTATGTCACCTCAGTCGTGAGAACAATCATCCAGAATTGGCCTATAAGACGGTAGAATGGGAACTTCGTGGTGTGGGCATTATACCTGGAAAGGACCTTTATTTGGCTGCATTGAAGCGTACTACTCCCTCAGAGTTGTTTGTGTTTGAGTGATTTCTTGTATGTAATAAAAACGATATATAGACTATGGCAAAGAAAGAATTATATGGCATGGGAGTAGCCCTCGTTACTCCGTTTGACGCAGCAGGCATGGTTGATCATGAGGCATTGGGCCGTTTGGTCGATTACCAGATAGAGGGCCGTACAGATTTTCTCTGTGTGCTTGGCACTACTGCAGAGACTCCTACATTGAGTGAAGAGGAGCAGTTGGCTGTGCGTAAAACTGTCGTAGAACGTAATGCGGGTCGTTTACCTATCTTGCTTGGTTGTGGTGGTAACTGCACGCATAAAATTGTGGACAAGCTCTCTAAAGATAAGATGGAGGATGTTGATGCCATACTCTCTGTAGTACCTTATTATAATAAGCCTACACAAGAGGGAATGTATGCTCACTTCAAAGCTATCTCCGAGGCGACTGATTTACCTATCATATTGTACAATGTACCTGGTCGTACGGGAGTAAACATGCTTCCCGACACAGCTCTGCGATTGGCTACTGATTGTAAGAATATTGTGGGTATCAAGGAGGCATCGGGCAATATCGAGCAGATTGAATATATCCTCCGCCATCGTCCCGAAGGGTTCAAGGTTTTCTCTGGTGATGATGGTATCACACTTCCTCTCATCAAGAGTGGTGCCGATGGCGTGATTTCGGTGATTGGTAATGCTTATGCTGCAGAGTTTGCCCAGTTGGTACATTTGGCTCAGACTGGTGACTTTGCCGCTGCCGAGACCATCGACAAGCAACTTTCTGAGTTGTATCGCTTGCTCTTTGTAGACGGCAATCCCGCAGGAATAAAGTGCCTAATGGAGCTTCGTGGTATGTTGAAAAATGTATTGCGCCTTCCGCTCGTTCCTGCTACCCAGGCTACACGCGACAAGATAGCAGCGCTCTTATAAGTGCGCTATCTGTTGCTTTCGAACGCCTTGTATTCGCCCAATATCTTTAGTTCCTTTGTCAGAGGACGTACGGCGTTAATGCTTTGGCGGAAACGAGTATAGTCGTTGTAGGTGACATCTACGTAGAACATATACTCCCATTCCCTTCCTATGATAGGAAGGGATTGTATTTTTGTAAGGTTGATGCGATAGAAGGTGAAGATGGAGAGTATCTGTGACAAACTACCCTCTTCGTGCGGTAGAGATAACACGATGTTGGCCTTGTCGGTTTGCTGGCTTATGCCTTCAGCTCTTAGTTCGTCGGCTTTCCAACGGTCGGCCACCACAAGGAATCGAGTGAAGTTGTGCTTGTTGGTCTCTATATTTTCTTGCAATATGCGCATGCCATACAAGTTGGCGGCATGCACAGAGCATATAGCGGCATGGCCTCGCAGTTGTTTCTCCTTTATTTCTTTCGCGCTGAGTGCGGTGTCGTCAGCTTGCACGGCTTTCAACTCAGGGTGTCGTTGGAGAAAAGCTTCGCACTGCGCCAGAGCTACGGGGTGTGAGTGAACCTCGTGCAGGTCGTTCCAATCCTCATCGGGCAGACAACATATGCAGTGGGCTATACGCAATTTTTGTTCGCCGATGATGACAACTTCACTTTCGCGAAGCAGTTCATAGTTGTGCAGCAAGCTACCGGCAATAGTGTTTTCTATTGCTACCAGTGCGATGACATTGCTGTCAGATTTTAGCGTAGCGAATACTTCACCGAATGTTTCACAACAAATGAGTTCGGTCTCCTCGTCTTTGAAAAACTGTCTGGTGGCGATGTCGTGATACGAACCCTCGAATCCTTGTATTGCAACTTTCTTCATGAATCTTCTCTTATTTCTCCTCTAATAGGTCGGGCCTTAGTCTCATGGTGCGCTCCAATGATTGAGCAAATTCCCATTCGCGTATCTTGGCCTCGTGCCCAGAGAGCAATACATCAGGTACCTTCCAACCTTTATATTCGGCAGGACGAGTATACACGGGTGGAGCCAATAAATTGTCTTGGAACGAGTCGGACAATGCCGATTGCTCATCGCTGATGACACCGGGAATAATGCGCACCAAGCTGTCGGCCATAACCGCAGCTGCTAACTCACCTCCTGTGAGCACATAGTCGCCTATGCTTACCTCTTTAGTGATAAGGTGCTCTCGTATGCGATAGTCAATACCCTTGAAGTGTCCACAGAGGATGATGATGTTTTCATACATCGACATGGTGTTGGCCATCTTCTGGTTCCACTGCTCTCCATCAGGAGTAGTGAAGATGACCTCGTCGTAATGACGCTCACTCTTGAGCTTGGTGATGAGGTTATCTATGGGTTCTATCTTCATTACCATGCCGGCACATCCACCGAAAGGATAGTCATCGGTACGGCGATGCTTGTCGGTGGTGTAGTCACGTATATTGTGTATTACGATATCTGCCAATCCCTTCTTCTTGGCGCGTGCCATGATAGAGCAGTCGAAGAATCCCTCAATCATCTCGGGTAGTACGGTGAGTATGTCAATACGCATAGCTTTGTAGGTTAGTTTTGGTTTTTTTGTTCTTCTTGTCACACCTTGCGTCTCAGGTGTGTCGTTTTGGGCATAAATAGCAAATGGAGGCGGAGGAAGAGTTCCCACAGGGGACGCAAGATATCAAACACCGGTATGGAAATATTGTATCTTCTCTCATGGAGATCTCTTGCCGTATGGTGCAGTATGAGTATATTGCATATGAGGTATGTCAGCCACGATGCGATACTCGTTCCTATAAGCCACCAAGCGCATCGTTGGATGCCTATGCCAATGCCGACCGCTACGGCTATGTACAGTAGTACGCGTGTGATTGTATCCATAGCCAGAAGTTTGAGGGAGGTGCCCTTCATTTTGCCACCGATGAAGAGGCGGACAAGCTTGTCGTTTTTCCAGGACCGTATGCGTGTAGAGGTGCAGCGGACTACGGATTCGGGACTGATGTCCGCCGTGATACGTCGAGCCGGTATGTTTTCATTGATGAAGAGGTCGTCCTCACCACGTTCCAGGTCTAGGTGTCGGCTATATCCTTTGTGAGTAAAGAAGAGTTCCCGACGGTATGTCATATTGCGTCCTGTACCCATATATCCCCGACCGCGCAGTGCAAGCCCCAACATTCGTAGCTGCTGTACCAGTGTGTCGTACATATAGCAAAGATTGATAAAGCCTGGCTTGCGCTCGTAGTTACTGTATCCTAACACCACATCGGTTGAGTCGGTGCAGTGGCGTGCTAGTCGTGATAACCATTGGTCGCTCACAGGGTAACAGTCGGGCTCGATAAAAACCAACCATTCTTTTTTGGCTGCCTTGATGCCGAGCGTGAGAGCCAGTTTCTTGTGGCTGATATATCGTATACTGTCTGATGTGAATGTGGTGTATAGATTGGGATATTGTCGGGAATATCGCTCGAGCAGTTCCTTTGTGTCGTCAGCCGAATTATCGTCTACCACGATAACCTCAAAGTCGGGATAGTCCTGTTCCAGAATGTGTGGCAAGTGCTTGGATAATAGTTCCTCTTGGTCTGCGGCGGTGATGATGACAGACATGCCGGGCTGCTTATCCGAAGTAGATACTTTACCTTTGCTCTCGGCGACTCGACGTCTGTGTGGAGCGTTATACACATAGAATAAATACAACAATTGTATGATCGTCAATGCTCCGACAATGCCTCCAATAATGAATTCTGTGGGTGGTGTGATGTCCATTCCTGTTGATTTTGATGCAAAGATACGCTTTTATTTCCTACTTAGAGCGAAGTTGGGTGAAATAAAAAGAGAGTTGTGTGTTGTTTGTTTTGAGAATAACGATTACATTTGCGTTTAATAAGGATGGATTATTGATTGATATGCAGATTATACTACTTTCCGGAGGTTCAGGCAAGCGTCTTTGGCCCCTTTCCAACAGTACACGGTCCAAGCAATTCTTGCAATTGTTGTTGGCTCCTGATGGCAGCCGTGAGTCGATGGTGCAGCGTGTAGTGCGCCAGATAGACGAGTCGGGATTGGATGCTTCCGTAACCATTGCCACCAGCGCATCTCAACGTGATTTCATAGAAACTCAGTTGGGAAATCGGGTGGATGTGGTGACTGAACCCGAGCGCCGCGATACATTCCCAGCCATTGCATTATCTGCGTTCTACCTGGCTCTGCAGAAGGGATGTCCGCACGATGAGGTTGTAGTCATTATGCCTTGTGATACTTATACCGAGGCCCGATACTTCGATGCTGTAGCAGAGATGGCTACTCTCGTGGAGCAGCGTGTGGCTGACTTCGTTTTGATGGGTATCTCCTCAACCCATGCCTCTGCAGATTTCGGTTATGTGCTCCCTGAAGTGGTTGGAGAGGATACTTCATACATGAAGGTGAAGTGCTTCATAGAGAAACCTACAGAGAAAAAAGCTCGGGAACTTCTTGACCGGGGTGCCTACTGGAATGGAGGAGTGTATGCTTTTCGCTTGGGAGATATGCTGGAGCTGTTGAGCCATTACATTTCTGTCGATAGTTATGCCGAACTTTTAGCTCGTTATGGCGAATTGCCCAAGATTAGTTTTGATTATGAAGTGGCTGAGAAATCCCGCTCAATGGTTATGGTCCCCTTCAGTGGACACTGGAAAGATCTTGGCGACTGGAATGCTCTTGTCAAGGAATTGCCTATGGCAACTATCGGCAATGTAGTATTGGGCAATGATGTAGAGTGGTCCACCGTCATCAACGAACTCAGTTTGCCTATTGTATGCGATGGGGTCAGTAATGTTGTAGTAGCGGCTGGTCATGATGGCATTCTCGTTTGCAGTAAGAAATCTTCGGAGTATATAAGGCAGTATGTAGACCCTATACATATGCGTCCGATGTTCGAGGAACGTCGCTGGGGTACCTATAGAGTTCTTGATGACAGTCGCTATGCCGATGGCTCGCATTCGCTCACCAAGAGTATCACGCTTCATCCCGGGAAGTACATATCTTACCAGATACATCATCATCGCACCGAGGTATGGACTTTTGTCGAGGGTGATGGCATCTTCGTTCTTAATGGTGAATCACGCCGTGTTAAGGCTGGCGATACGGTTATCATTCCCGTTGAGCACTATCATAGTATCAAGGCAATTACCGAGCTCACCTTCATCGAGGTGCAGATGGGTAACCCGCTCATCGAAGAGGATATTGAACGCTTTGATTGGGATTGGGAAACCATAGAAATAAAAGATTAAATACATATTAAAACTACGATAAAAGTTATGAAGAAAGCATTGATAACAGGAGTTACTGGTCAGGATGGCTCTTTCCTGTCTGAGTTTTTGTTGGGTAAAGGTTATGAAGTGCACGGCACTATACGCCGCTCTTCAGTGGATTTTCGCGAACGTATCGCTCACCTTGAAGGTGACCCCAATTTTCATCTTCACTATGCCGATCTTGGTGACTCGTTGAGTCTTATGCAGGTCATCGGCAAGGTACGTCCTGATGAGATTTATAATCTCGCTGCACAGAGCCATGTGCAAGTGAGCTTTGACTCTCCTGAGTTTACTGCCAATGTTGATGCTACGGGTGTGCTCCGTGTACTCGAGGCTGTACGCCTCTGTGGGCTTACTGAGACGTGTCACATTTATCAAGCGTCGACCTCGGAACTTTATGGTAAGGTCGAGGAGGTCCCACAAAATGAAAATACACCATTCCATCCCTATAGCCCCTATGCAGTAGCCAAGCTCTACGGGCACTGGATTGTAAAGGAATATCGCGAGGCATATAAGATGTTCTGTTGCTCGGGCATCCTCTTCAACCACGAGAGTGAGCGCCGTGGCGAAACCTTCGTGACGCGCAAGATCACTCTTGCTGCCGCACGCATTGCACAGGGCAAGCAGAGCAAGCTTTATCTCGGCAACCTCTCGTCGCTTCGCGACTGGGGCTACGCCAAGGACTATGTTGAATGTATGTGGTTGATGTTGCAGAACGATAAACCCGAGGACTTCGTTATTGCTACGGGTGTACAACATTCGGTGCGCGACTTCTGTTATTATGCCTTCAAGCATGTAGGCATTGAGCTCGAGTTTGTGGGTGAGGGTGCCGACGAGAAGGGTGTCATCAAACGTATTGATCCCCAGTCTGTAGCCATTGCCAATGCGCAGCTTGCCGTGGGAGACGTTCTCATCGAGGTATCCGCGGATTTCTTCCGTCCGACTGATGTGGTGAACCTGTGGGGAGATCCGTCAAAGGCTCGCGAGAAATTGGGCTGGAACCCCGCAAAGACCTCTTTCGAACAATTAGTGAAGATTATGGTCGATGCCGACATGGCCAAGGTTGCAGTAGAGCGTGCAAGCGAACACATCACCACCAATCTTGTGGAATATTTGGAAAAGGGTATCGTTAAATAATTGACAACTTGCAATTGACAATGATTTATGGATAAAAACGCAAAGATATACGTTGCCGGACATCGTGGTATGGTGGGTTCGGCCATCGTGCGAGAGCTGCAACGTCAAGGCTATACCAACATTATAACCCGCACTCATGCCGAACTTGACCTTTGTCGACAGGACCAAGTGGAGAAGTTCTTTGCCGATGAGCGTCCCGAATATGTGTTTCTTGCGGCGGCCAAGGTGGGTGGCATCATTGCCAATCAAAATGCACTGGCTGACTTTATGTATGACAATATGATGCTCGAGATGAACGTTATCCATGCCGCTTGGAAGAATGGATGCAAGAAACTCGAGTTTCTTGGTTCGTCGTGCATCTACCCTCGCTTGGCACCGCAGCCTATGCCCGAGAGTTGCTTGCTCACCTCTTCATTGGAACCTACCAATGAGGCCTATGCGTTGGCTAAGATTTCGGGATTGAAGTACTGTGAGTATCTCAATCGCCAATATGGCACAGACTTTATCAGCCTGATGCCTACCAATCTCTATGGTCCCAACGATAACTATCATCCTACTCATAGTCACGTATTGCCAGCACTTATCCGTCGTTTCCACGAAGCCAAAGAGGCAGGGCTCACCTCGGTCACCTGTTGGGGAGATGGCACTCCCTTGCGCGAGTTTCTCTATGTGGATGACTTGGCCAATCTTTGCGTATTCTTGATGAATAACTATAGCGGCAATGAAACGGTCAACGCAGGAACAGGCAAGGAGGTTACCATCAAGGCGCTCACTGAACTGGTAGCTAGTGTTGTGGGATACGAAGGTGAAATCCTTTGGGATACCTCTAAGCCCAATGGCACACCGCGCAAACTGCTCGATGTGTCAAAAGCTGAGAAACTGGGTTGGAAGTATCGCACCGAACTCGAAGAGGGTATACGTCTATCTTATGAGGACTTCTTGAACAATCCCATGCGAGCAGAAAGATAAGATAGAACAGGATAAAAAAAGAGGGTGTGTCGATTGACACACCCTCTTTCTGTTATTATTGATCGATTACTTCAACCACTTGTCGAGCCACTCGAAGTAGGTGCGCTGCCACAGTACACCATTCTGCGGACGCAGTATCCAGTGGTTCTCGTCGGGGAAGACGAGCAGCTGGGCAGGCACACCGCGAAGGACAGCAGCATTGAAGGCCGCCATGCCCTGTGAGGCGAGGATGCGGAAGTCCTTCTCGCCATGGATACAGAGGATGGGAGTGTCCCACTTGTCTACGAAGCGGTGGGGCGAGTTGCTATAGGTGTGTTCGGTCATCTTGTTCTTCTCCCAGTAGGCACCGCCGAGGTCCCAGTTGGCAAACCATGACTCCTCGGTCTCGAGGTACTGCTGCTCGAGGTTGAAGATGCCCGAGTGGGAGATGAATGCCTTGAAGCGCTTGTCGTGATGACCTGCGAGCCAATACACCGAGAAGCCACCAAACGAGGCACCCACACAGCCGAGGCGGTCGGCATCCACGTAGGGCTCCTTGGCCATCTCGTCGATAGCGGTGAGGTAGTCTTTCATACACTGGCCGCCATAGTCGCCACTGATGGCCTCGTTCCACTCCAGGCCGAATCCGGGGAGGCCGCGACGGTTGGGAGCTACGATGATGTAGTCGTTGGCTGCCATGATCTGGAAGTTCCAACGGTAGCTCCAGAACTGGCTCACGGGGCTTTGCGGACCACCCTCACAGAAGAGCAGAGTGGGGTACTTCTTCGCGGGGTCGAAGTGGGGCGGATAGATGACCCATGTGAGCATCTGCTTGCCATCGGTCGTAGTCATCCAGCGGGGCTCCACCTTGCCGCGCTCTATCTGGTCATAGATATGTTTGTTCTCGGTGGTGAGCTGGGTGAGCTCCTTGCCATTGGCGGGTGAGAAGCAATAGATCTCGTCGGCCTCGGCCATCGAGTGACGCTTGCAGAGTATCTGGTCGCCCATGAGGGTGATACCACCAAAGTCATACTGGCCCTCGGTGAGCTGGGTGAGGGTGCCGTCGAGGTCGAGGCTATAGATCATGGTCGTGCCGTGCCATACACCGGCAAAGTAGAAGCCAGTGCCATCAGGGCGCCATACAAACTCATCCACGTTGCTATCGAAGGCACGGCTCACGAAACGCTTCTCCCCTGTGGCGAGGTCCATTACGTAGAGTCGGTTCCAATCGCTCTCGTAGCCATCGCGCTCCATGCTCTGCCAAGCGATCATCGAGCCGTCGGGCGAGTATTGGGGGTTGGTGTCATAACCCATGTTCTTGTCTGTAGCATCGGCCTTGCAGATGTTGTGAGTCTCACCGGTCTCAATGTCGTAGAGGTAGATGTCGCTATCGGTGCTCTTTGAGTAGGCGGCACCCGTCTTCTTGCGGCAGGTGTAGGCAATGGTCTTACCGTCGGGGCTCCATGAGAATTGCTCCATGCCACCGAAGGGACGCATGGGCGACTCGTAGAGCTCGCCCTCGAGGATGTCGCGAGGGTTGGTTACCGCGTTGCCGTCAAAGTCGGCCAGGAAGGGGTGGGGGATCTCGTCGACCCACTCGTCCCAGTGCTTATACATGAGGTCGTTGATGACGCGTCCCGTGGTGTGTGGCAGGTCGGGGTGCTTGTCCACTGTCGAGGGACCGTTCTGCACGGTCATCACGAGGAGCACCTTCGTCTCGTCGGGAGAGAAGCTGAAGCCCTCGAGGTCTTTCTCTGTGTTGGTGAGCTGGCGGCGCTCAGTGCCGTCGGGGTTCATCTCCCACAGTTGGTTGCTACCGCTGGCATTGCTCAGGAAAGCAATCTTGGTGCCACCCTTGATCCACACCATGTCGCCCTCGTTGGCTGTGGTGGTCGTGATCAGGCGCTGGCGCTTGCCGTCGGCCTTCATCGTGTAGATGACGCGGTGACTCTTATTCTCGGGTACGCTGTAATAGGATACGCCATAGGCGATGGTCTTGCCATCGGGCGAGGGGCTCACACTCCCGATGCGCCCCATTGCCCACAGTGCCTCGGGTGTCATGCGGCCACTCTCAATGGTGATCTCGTTCTTGCCGATGAATCCAGGCTCGAGCTTGTCACCTCCAGTGCAAGAGCACAGAGCCCCTGCCATGACGGTTGTTGCCATAAGTAATGATGTTTTTGTCCAGTTCATAAGGTCTGTTTTTTTAGCACTCATTGCCACCCCGTAAGCCATGTAGCTGCGGAGTGACAATGAGTAAATGAATTATAAGGTGTACGTGTATGTGTCATTTATAACGACTCGCCGAAGTCCTTGCGGAACTTCTCGGCCAACTGCTCCTGCCAATAGCCCTTCTCCTTGAGTCGACCCGAGAAGAAACGCAATACTGAGGGTTCCTCCACCCACTCGAGTCCGCCGATGAGCTCGCGGTTGTCCCAGAGCCACTTCACGCGGTCGGCCACATACTTCAGTTGGGATAGGGTGTACACACGGCGAGGTACGGCAAGGCGCATGAGCTCGAGCTCAGCATAAGGCTCGGTGCCATCGGGGTTACGCTGCTCAGAGAGGGTGCCACGCTCCATGCCGCGGATACCGCTGGCGATGTAGAGTGCGGCGGCAACGGCGGCAGCAGGGTACTGGTCGTGGGGCATATCGGGCACGAAAGCACCAGCGTTGAGGTGACATCCCAAGCCACCTGCGGGGAGGATCACGGGTACTCCGTAGTCATCGAGCTCCTTGGCGAGGTAGTTAATGAACTCGGGCCCCTGGCTGATGTATTCCATGTCGAGACTCTCGTAGAGACCCTGTGCCATGGCCTCCATGGAGCGCACGTCCATACCGCCATAGGTGAGGAAGCCTTCATAGAGGGGGATATATTCGACCATCATCTTGGTGAACTTCTCATCCTTGCTGGTGATGATACCGCCCTTGGCGAAGCCGAGCTTGCGGGCTGAGAAATAGATGATGTCGAAGTGGTCGGCCAAGAGGTGATAGATCGTCTTGAGGTCCATATATTTGCAACGCGCCTCGCGAGTCTTCATGAAGTAGACGTTGTCCTGAAGCAGTGATGCGTCGAGCACGCTGATGATGTTGTTGTCGTGGCAGATGTCGGTCACAGCAAGCATGTTCTCGAGTGATACGGGCTGACCACCGATGAGGTTTGTGCCAGCCTCTACACGCACGAAGGCGATGTTCTCTGCACCCTTCTCCTTGATGGTGGCGCGGAGCTTCTTGAGGTCAAAGTCACCCTTGAACGGGTCGTTGCTCTGGGGCTTGAGGCCCTTCTCGGCTACCAACTCCTCAACGGTACCGCCCATACGGGTGATGTGTG
>JAZRFA010000071.1:0-8536 GCA_045661085.1 Bacteroidaceae bacterium | reverse complement strand
GCACGAGTCAACAACTTGAAGAATGTAGAGGTGCACATCCCGCGCAATAAATTGGTGGTGGTGACGGGGCTCTCGGGTTCGGGTAAGTCGTCGCTGGCTTTTGATACATTGTATGCCGAGGGGCAGCGCCGCTATGTGGAGAGCCTGTCATCATATGCACGCCAATTCTTGGGCCGTATGAAGAAACCCGAGTGCGACTTCATCAAGGGATTACCGCCTGCCATTGCCATAGAGCAGAAGGTGAGCTCGCGCAACCCGCGCTCTACGGTGGGCACCTCGACAGAGATCTATGAGTATCTGCGTCTGCTCTTCGCTCGTGTGGGTAAGACCTACTCGCCCGTCACGGGGCAACTGGTCAAGAAGCACGACACCGAGGATATCGTGGCTTGCATGCGCTCATATAGTCCGGGTACGCGGTTCACCGTATTGGCCCCACTCGTCGTGCGCGACGGACGCTCCGCTCAGGAGCAGCTCACCATCGCTATGCAACAAGGCTTTGCCCGAGTTGAGGTCAATGGTGAGGTGATGCGCATCGAAGATGTATTGGGAAAATTGACAATTGACAAGGTGCAGCAGCCGGATGGCAATAATTCTCAATTCTCAATTCTCAATTCTCAATTGAATATTGTCATCGACCGCCTCAGCGTCGACGATTCCAAGGAGACCATCAGCCGCCTCATCGACAGTACCGAGACTGCCTTCTATGAGGGAGGCGGAACGTGTATGCTTCGCTTCTATCCTGCGGGCATCGTACACACCTTCAGTAAGCGCTTCGAGGCCGATGGCATCACCTTTGAGGAACCTACCGAACAACTCTTCTCATTCAACTCACCTATGGGGGCCTGTCCCACGTGTGGAGGTTTCGGACGCGTCATCGGTATTGATGAGCAGCTTGTAGTGCCCAATACGGCACTGAGCGTGTATGACGGGTGTGTAGTGTGCTGGCGTGGCGATAAGATGAGTGCTTGGAGAGACGAGTTCATACACCTCGCAGCTAAGGATAACTTCCCAATCTTTACCCCTTACTTTGAACTGACACAGGCACAGAAGGACTACCTATGGCATGGCCCGAGAACGAAACCCTGCATAGACTCTTTCTTCAAGATGCTGGAGGAGAATCAATACAAGATACAATATCGCGTGATGCTGGCACGTTATCGCGGCAAGACAATATGCCCCACGTGCCGTGGCTCGCGCCTGAAGAAGGAGGCCGAGTACGTACGCATCGGAGGGCGTAACATCTGCGAATTGGTGGAGATGCCCGTGAGCGAGCTGCATCAGTTCTTTGCCTCGCTTGTGCTCGATGAGCACGATGCGGCCATAGCCAAGCGTCTGCTGGTGGAGATAAATAGCCGCTTGCAGTTCCTCCTCGATGTGGGACTCGGCTATCTCACACTGAACCGGCTGAGCAACACGCTCTCGGGCGGCGAGAGCCAACGCATCAACCTTGTCACCTCGCTGGGCAGTCCGCTCGTGGGGTCACTATACATCCTTGACGAACCCTCTATAGGACTCCATAGCCGCGATACCGAGAAGCTCATCGGTGTATTGCGCCAGTTGCAGGAGGCGGGTAATACGGTCGTCGTGGTGGAGCACGATGAGGATATCATACGCCGTGCCGACTATATCATCGATGTGGGTCCTCACGCAGGGCGCCTCGGTGGCGAAATCGTCTACCAGGGCGACATGCATGACCTGCAGCCCGGCACCGAGAGCCACACCGTGCGCTACCTCTTGGGAGAGGAGACCATTGCCGTTCCCCTCACACGTCGCCCCTGGAACAACTATATCGAGGTACGCGGGGCGCGTCATCACAACCTCAAGGGCATCGATGTGAAGTTCCCGCTCAACGTGATGACCGTGGTCACGGGTGTCAGCGGTTCGGGCAAGAGCTCGCTCGTGCGCGATGTGTTGTACAATGCCCTCAAACGCGAGTATGATGATGGCACCGAACGTCCGGGCGAACACTTGGAGCTGAAGGGCGATATACGTATGCTCAAATCAGTGGAGTTCGTAGACCAGAATCCCATAGGCCGGTCGAGCCGCTCAAATCCCGTCACTTACCTCAAAGCCTACGACGAGATACGCAAACTCTTTGCCGAGCAGCCTCTCGCCAAGCAGCTGGGCTACACGGCAGGCTACTTCTCCTTCAATAGCGAGGGAGGACGCTGCGAGGAGTGCAAGGGCGAGGGTACTATCACCGTGGAGATGCAGTTCATGGCCGACCTCGTGCTCGAGTGTGAGGCCTGCCACGGCAAGCGTTTCAAGACCGACACACTACTTGTGACCTATCACGACAAGAATATACACGACGTGCTCGAGATGACCGTTAATCAAGCCGTGGAGTTCTTCTCGGAGCACGGGGCCAAAAAGGTGGTACGCCGCCTCAAGCCCCTACAGGATGTAGGGCTCGGGTATGTGAAATTGGGACAGAGCTCATCTACCCTCTCGGGCGGTGAGAACCAGCGTGTGAAGCTCGCCTACTACCTCAGCCAGGAGAAGAGCGACCCCACGATGTTCATCTTCGATGAGCCTACTACAGGATTGCATTTTCACGACATCAAACGCCTGATGCAGTCGTTCGACGCGCTCATCTTGCGCGGACACACCATCCTTATCATCGAACACAATATGGAGGTCGTCAAATGTGCCGACCATATCATCGATATTGGCCCCGAGGGTGGTGACCGTGGCGGAAGACTTGTAGTTTGCGGCACCCCCGAAGAGGTGGCGGCATGTGAGGCTTCTTACACCGGGCAGTTCCTGAAAGAGAAACTGAATTAATAATATAAATATAAAGGAGAATACTATGAAGAACCGATTTTTGACCTTGTGTGCCGCTCTGTTTGTGGCGACAGCCCTGCAGGCGCAGGACTACACCAGTTATCTCTTTGCCTATTTCTCGGGCAACCATCCCGATGGTGAGCAGGTGCGCTATGCCATCAGCGATGATGGCTACAACTACCGTGCTCTCAATGATGGGCGCCCGGTGATTTCTTCCGATGCCATAGCGCTGAAGAAGAGCGTGCGCGACCCGCACATCATACGCGCGCAGGATGGCAAGACCTTTTACATGGTGCTCACCGATATGCGCTCGCATGAGGGGTGGCAGAGTAACGATGGCCTGGTGCTACTGAAGAGTACCGACCTGCTGCATTGGGAACATACGGCCATACACTTTCCCACGCGTTTCCCCAACCTTGAGGGCTTCGATGAGCGAAACCTTCATGCCGTATGGGCCCCACAGACGATCTGGGATGTGAAGGAGGGTAAATATATGATATACTATTCGATTGGTCGTCACGACTGGGAGTATCCGACCGATGACCCTCGATTCAACCAACCCTACTTCAAGATATTCTACTCGTATGCCAATGAGGATTTCACCGATATTACTGAGCCCAAGCTCCTGTTCGACTTTGGCACAGCAGCCATCGATGGAGACATCGTGTATGATGCCAAGAATGAGGAATATGTACTTTTCTTTAAGGACGAAGGGCGCTCGGTGGTGAATCCCAAAGGGAGCTTCCGCACTCGCCAGGGCGTGATGCGTGCCACAAGCAAGGAACTGACAGGTCCCTACACGGTGGAGTATCGCCACGTGCAGAAGCCCGGACAGTTCCCCGTCGAGGGGTCTAGCGTGTTCCCTCTGATAGGTGGTGAAGAGTATGTGCTCATGTATGACTGCTACGTCAACGGACACTATCAGTTCTGCAAGAGTAGCGACCTCAAGAACTTTATCTACGTACAAGATACAAAGACGCACGGCAACTTCACTCCGCGTCATGGCTCGGTGATACACATTACCGCTGCAGAGCGCGAGCGCTTGGAGTCGTGGTCGGCTTTGGGTGAGGCTATGCGCGAACTCTATCATATTTCGGTGCCCTGCTACACCCTCAATGAGTTAGAGGAACGCAAAGCCTTGCAGGTATATGTAGACAAGGTGCAAGCAGGCGACTGCAACACAAAAGCATACCAGAAGGCACTGAAGAAGATAGCCAAGTTTAAGGCCAAAGTGCTGAAGTAAAAAATAGCCTCGCTCTCGGGCGAGGCGCGCAAAAAAAGAGGTAGCGCAACAGCGTTACCTCTTTTATTTGTTTTGTCCTTCGGAGAGAATTACTTCTTCTTGCCGTTGAACTCGTCAGAAATTGTCAATTTCTTACGGCCCTTAGCACGACGGGCAGCCAATACGCGACGACCATTAGCGGTAGCCATTCTCTCACGGAAACCGTGCTTGTTCTTTCTCTTTCTCAGAGAAGGTTGGAATGTTCTTTTCATTGCTTTGTACTATTTTATTTTGTTCTTCTTTTTCTTTTTCGACGGCTGACCAGTAGTTAGGCTCCGTAATCGGGTTGCAAAAGTAGACACTTTTTTTGAATTGACCAAAAAAAGCGCTGATTTTGTGTAAAACATTTGGGTATTTTTCTGTTTTCTACTAATTTTGCACCCGAAAACGAAGAGAAAAGTAAATTAGATAATATAAATAATAGATTAGAGAAAGTTATGATTAATGCTCAAGACATCAAGAAAGGTACCTGCATCCGCATGGATGGTAAGTTGTACTTCTGTATCGATTTCCTTCACGTAAAGCCCGGTAAGGGTAACACCTTCATGCGTACCACACTCAAGGACGTAGTGGATGGTTACGTTTTGGAGCGTCGCTTCAACATCGGTGAGAAGCTCGAGGATGTACGCGTAGAGCGTCGTCCCCACCAGTACCTCTACCAGGAGGGTGAGGACTACATCTTCATGAACAACGAGACCTTCGACCAGCACCCCATCGCCAAGGAGCTCATCACTGGCGTTGACTACCTCAAGGAGAGCATGGACGTAGAGGTTGTGGTAGATGCTTCTACCGAGACTGTACTTTATGCTGAGCTCCCCACCAAGGTGGTGCTCCAGATCACCTACACCGAGCCCGGCCTCAAGGGTGACACCGCTACCAACACACTTAAGCCTGCTACACTCGAGACAGGTGCCGAGATTCGCGTACCTCTCTTCATCAACGAGGGTGAGTTCGTTGAGGTTGACACTCGCGACGGTTCATACGTTGGTCGTGTGAAGATGTAATACACCGCAGAGCGGCTCTGCGGTTAAATGATAGAAGGACAATGGGCGATGGATATTTCCAGAGTCGATTGTCCTTTCTTTATATTTGAACCGTTATGACAGATAAACTGGCTATCAATCGTTGGGCCGAGGAGGACCGCCCACGTGAGAAGATGATGAGTAAGGGTGCCCAAGCTCTGAGCAATGCCGAGTTGCTGGCCATCCTGATAGGATCGGGCAGTGGCGACGACTCTGCCGTAAGCCTCATGCAGAAGGTGTTGGTAGCCTATGGCAACAGTCTCGACCGCGTAGGGCGTCTCAGCATGGAGGAACTGTGCCACTTCAAAGGCATCGGTCCTGCCAAGGCCATTACCATCCTTGCAGCCTGTGAGCTGGGGCGTCGTCGTGCTGTGGAGCAACCCGAGCGAAAGCAAGTGCGCTCAGCAGCACAGGTTTACGAATACTACTACTCTTACCTTTGTGATGCACCCGTCGAGGAGTGCCATGTGCTGCTGCTCAACCAGTCGGCCAGGATCATCGACTCGGTGCGCATCGGCGTGGGTGGACTCACCGAGACGGTGGTCGATGTGCGCCTTATCTTGCGCGAAGCCCTGCTCAAGCGTGCCACCAGTCTTATCCTTTGCCATAATCACCCTTCGGGAAACCTTCGCCCCAGCGCCCACGATGACCGCCTCACCCGACAGGTACAAGAGGCGGCCCGTCTCTTGAACCTCACGCTGGCCGATCACGTTATCTTCACTGACCACGGCTATTATAGTTATGCAGATGAGGGACGATTGTAAAAAAGATTGACCAACTACGTCTTGTGTCATTCTGAGCATCGCGAAGAATCTCGCAAATGTCTCAAGTGCGGGATCCTTCACTGCGTTCAGGATGACAATATCGTGGTGTTAATGTATTTATGGGTAGACGGCTATATTGTTGTCAAAAAATATATTACTTTTGCAGCATAAAGAGAAAAAGCAACGTCATGTACGATATCGATAACATCCGCAAGGACTTTCCCATCCTCGACCGCACGGTGTATGGCAAACCGCTCGTGTATCTCGACAATGGCGCCACCACGCAGAAGCCTCGCACCGTGGTCGATGCCATCACCGAGGAGTACTACTCTGTGAATGCCAACGTTCATCGCGGTGTACACTATCTCTCGCAGGAGGCAACCAAGCTGCACGAAGCATCGCGCGAGCGCGTGCGTCAGTTTATCAATGCCGCCTCGACGAACGAAATCATCTTCACCCGTGGCACCACCGAGGCTATCAACCTGCTGGCCTCCTCGTTTGGCGAGGCCTTCCTTCACGAGGGCGACGAGGTCATCGTATCCACGATGGAGCACCATAGCAACATCGTACCCTGGCAACTGCTCGAGGCCCGCAAAGGTATTAAATTGCGCGTGATACCCATCACCGACAAGGGCGAAATCTGCATGGATGAGTACGTGAAACTCTTTAATGAGCGCACCCGCCTGGTGTCGGTGATGCACGTGTCCAACGTGCTGGGCACGGTGAACCCCATCAAGGAGATGATACGCATCGCCCACGAGCACGACGTGCCCTTTGCTGTGGATGGTGCGCAAAGCGTGCCCCATATCAAGGTCGATGTACAGGAGCTAGATGCCGACTTCTATGCCTTCAGCGCCCACAAGGTATATGGCCCCACGGGCATCGGCGTGCTCTACGGTAAGGAGCGCTGGCTCGACCGCATGCCTCCCTATCAGGGCGGGGGTGAGATGATACAGACGGTATCGTTTGAGCGCACGACGTTTAACGAACTCCCCTATAAGTTTGAGGCCGGCACGCCCGACTACATCGGCACCACAGCCCTCATGCATGCCCTCGACTACGTATCGGCTCTCGGCATAGACAATATTGCTGCTCATGAGAAGGCACTAACCGACTATGCTCTGCAACGCTTGCGCGAGATTCCCGAGATGCGCATCATCGGCGAGGCCGACGAGCGCGGCGCCGTCATCTCCTTCAACGTAGGCGACATACACCCCTCTGACCTCGGCACCCTGCTCGACCGCCTCGGCATAGCCGTGCGCACAGGTCACCACTGCGCCCAACCGCTGATGCAGCGCATGGGCATCCCCGGCACCGTACGCGCTTCGTTTGCTCTGTACAACACCATGGCAGAGGTCGACGCCCTCGTGGCCGCTGTGGATAGGGTGAGGAAGATGTTTTAAGAATTCTGAATTCTGAATTTTGAATTCTGAAACGAAGTTCGACGCCCAGAGGAACTGAAATCAGGGAAGACGCATCAGAAGGTCTGTAAGACTTCCTGAAGACTAATTGTGGATAATTATCGCTTTGCAAACTCCCCCTCTGTTCATAGAGGGGGTGCCCGTAGGGCGGGGGCGTTATAAGCGAAGCGCGTAGTATATCAATTCGCAACTTTTCTCCGCGTTTCGTTTGGAAGCGTGTTCGTCTGCCGAACCTTTGGCTGATTTATCTGTACACTACAGCCTATAGCGCGATTTACTTGCTTCACTATAGATTATCCTCGCGAGTAGAAATTTTTACTCTCGCGAGGGTAAAGTATTCTCTTCGCGAAGATAATATATTCTTCTCGCGAGGAGAATATGCATTGTTGCTCTACAATATGCGTAAAGGCTTTATCCAAAATCCTTTTTGAATAAAGAAAAACGAAAGTTTAGGCGAACTTAAATGGAAGAAAGCCAAGCGTTGATGGTATGGCAGCGTGTTGTCTGGCACAACAACCTGTAAAGCCTTCAAAGTACGTCTCCGCCTATTCTTTTCAGGCTTTATAGGCAGTTTGAGTGGATGCCATAAAGAGATGTGACGATTATTCTTAGAAACTGTTTGGGTTTTATTTCAAGTTTAGTTGGGAGGAGTTTTGAGCGGATTTGCACTCTTGAGTCTCAGCGAATAGTGGTCTATTTGCAAGAGTAAAGAGTGTAAAGATGCCAAAAAGAATCTCAAATAAACAGAAAAAGTACAAAACACCTATTAATGGTAAAATCCAAACAGTTTCTTATATTATCCTCCGAGAAACGAATATCTCTGGGCGTTTGCATTGTTTGGTAAAAAACACGCAGAGAAAGAAATAATTAAGCATTCATAAATCAAAATTAAATTGTAATTTTAGTTTGCTGCGCAATCTGAAGATAGGCTGCGGCTCGCTGAAAAAAGTTCAAATAAATTTGGCTTCTTGCTCGCCTTGCACTACCTTTGCAGCATCCGAGGGGAGAAATCCTCGGTCAAGAATGCGTTTCTTGCTTTTACCTACATATCGAAATCGGCAAAATTTCACAAAGAGAGGTAGAAACAATGCAACGCTCATTCTGTTTGTATATCCACACAAGTACAGCCCTTGCTGTACCCCACAAGGTATATACGACAGCGTGGGGTATTTGTTTCTCAGTTCATTCTCTTTAAGGTGTTTGCCGATACCGGATATGTGATGAGCGCGACAAGTCTCTACGCTTTTCTTGTATCTATAATCA
>JAZRFA010000070.1:0-13571 GCA_045661085.1 Bacteroidaceae bacterium | reverse complement strand
AGCGAATGCACGGTTAGCCTCAGCCATGCGGTGCATATCCTCCTTACGCTTGAAAGCACCACCCTGGTTGTTGAATGCATCGAGAATCTCAGAAGAGAGCTTGTCAGCCATAGTCTTACCACCACGCTTGCGAGCATAGAGAATCATATTCTTCATGCTGATTGACTCCTTACGATCTGCACGGATTTCAGTAGGAACCTGGTATGTAGCACCACCGATACGGCGTGACTTAACCTCTACCTGGGGAGTAATGTTATCAAGGGCTTTCTTCCAGATTTCGAGAGCAGAGAGCTCAGAATCAGACATCTTAGCCTTCACCTTATCAAGTGAAGCATAGAAGATTTCGTAAGAGAGATTCTTCTTACCATCGTACATGAGATGGTTAACGAACTTAGATACTTTTACATCGTTAAATACGGGATCCGGAAGGACCATACGTTTTTTTGGTTTTGCTTTTCTCATTTTTCTTGAAAAGTTTTTGTTTTCGTTTGGGGCTGCATTTTTGTTTTCTTCAACGCCCACTCTTGGGCATTTACTCAACCTTTATAGCTTATCCAACAAACCAAAACGTAGTTAATTTACTGTGTTTTTAAGTTTTGAGGGCTTTAACCTCAGACTGCATATCTACGCAGCCGCGTTGATCAATAAGCTGTATGGCTTACTTCTTAGCTTTGGGGCGCTTAGCACCGTACTTAGAACGACGCTGGAGACGGTTTGCTACACCTGCGGTATCCAATGTACCACGAACGATGTGATAACGTACACCAGGGAGGTCTTTTACACGACCACCGCGTACCAATACGATTGAGTGCTCCTGCAAGTTGTGGCCTTCACCGGGGATGTAAGAGTTTACTTCCTTCTGGTTTGTCAAGCGCACACGTGCTACTTTTCTCATTGCTGAGTTAGGCTTCTTAGGTGTGGTTGTGTACACACGAGTGCAAACGCCACGACGCTGAGGACAGCTATCCAAAGCGGGTGATTTGCTCTTGTCTGCAAGCACCTGTCTGCCTTTTCTAACTAATTGTTGAATTGTTGGCATTTTGTTAATTATTAATTATTTATAGTTTAATATAGTTGTCTTTCCCACACGAGCGGACAGAGTCCACTCCATATTCGGGGTGCAAAGTTAGTCACTTTCTTCCGATTAGCCAACAATTCTTACGACTTTTTTCAAAGAAAATGTGTTATATAACATTTTTACGTCGAGGGCGATTTTCATCTTTTCAGCATTTTCGCCCCGTTTACGATGTATAATCCTTGGGGGCGATTGGCATTTTCATCCATCGTCACTCCACCCATCGTATAGGTTCCTCCGATCTGCTTTGCGTAGTAAGGCGATGCGCTGATACGGGTAGGTTTACCGAGGTATTTCTTCATATCAGGATATAGGGTTACCAAGCTATCGCGTGAATAGAAGTTGATGTCGCTCACCACAGCTGTGCCGTCCGACTTCGAGGAGGTAAGTCCAAACACCGTATTCATTGCCTTGCCGTTCGACGACATTTCAAAGGCACCTTCTCCAAAGTGGTCATCAAGGCCACTCTCCAAAATGTCCCACACGAACAGGAAGCTTCCGTTCTCTGTGCGCAGCATATAGGTGGGTGCCACTTGCGTGCCATGGTTAGCTCCTAAGAGCCACCATAGGTATGCCGACCCCGACGTACGCTTCAGCGAGCGTCCGCACACTGTAAAATAGCGCTGGTCAGCGCTGATGACCGTGCTCCCATCATTATAGGTAGCGTATTGCAACGCGATGTTATTGCTCCCCTGCTTGCCATACACCGTGATGGTGTTAGCTTCATCATCATAGGTCACCTTGTTGACGCGCCCGGCATCGCCCGACACCCAGTGTGTGCACACAAACGAATAGTGGGGTGCGAGGGCATAGTCCTTCAGCAGGCGCAGGTAGTAGAGGCCCGGGGCTGGGGTATTACCCGATGCGGTGAAGCGCACGGTGATGCTATCTCTCAGCACACCATCCTCCATCAGCATCTCCTCGTCGATGGGGTATTCCCAATTGTAGTGTCCGGTGAAGGATTTCGTCTCCAAGGTCATGGTGACCAGCTTCTTGCCGTTGACAGATATGGTAACCACGCGCCCTGCGTCGGCCGAGTGGAAGCGACACATCAGCGACACGTTCTCCTTTACACCTTGCGTTGCCAATTGGTAGCTGAACCACTGACCGCTCTGTGCATCCACATAGAACTCTCCGTCATAGGAGCCCTTGCCGAAGGTACCCTGTAGCACATGTCCCGCATCGCTCTGTTGTTCACCGGTAGCCACATAGTCAAGTGTGCGGTTGTTGAGTCGCATCAATGCCTCCTCTTCGGCCATCACCTGCAAGCGTATCTCCTCCCACTCCTTTGCGGTGAGTTGTTGCCAGTAGGTCATGTAGCGTGCCTCGTGAATGGTATAGAAGGGTTGCAATGTGAGCTCCTCCCAGCGGCTGCTATTATAGAGTCCCGGACGTATCTTGAAATGCAGTTTCTCGGCATCTACCATATATATAGAGTCGAGCACATG
Source organism: Bacteroidaceae bacterium (assembly GCA_045661085.1). Classification (GTDB taxonomy): domain Bacteria; phylum Bacteroidota; class Bacteroidia; order Bacteroidales; family Bacteroidaceae; genus UBA1189. Next base: position 11,048 of record JAZRFA010000070.1, on the reverse strand, counting down.
CTCGCGTTCGCCAATGAGCATCGGGGCCGATGTGAGGCTCAGTTGCGCACCCTGTCCGGGAGCATGATCCATGCGTCCCTCGCCAGCATGCTGACCTGTCAGGTTCTCGGTGCTGGTCACGGCTCCGAGCAAGATGGGGCCATAGCGCAGGGCGATATAGGCATCATAGCCAGGGCAGGGCAAGTAGTTGAGTTGCATGGGCAGCGACACTTCGATCACGTCACCCACTTCCCAGTTCTTCTTCAGCAGAGCATATCCGTCGGTCACCTCGGCATGTTGTGCCACGTCGTTCACCGCCACGGCCCATCCTTCGCACCATGCAGGCTGACGCACTGCGAGGATATACTCGCCCGCCTTATCGATAGTGATCATGCTACGTTGCTCATAGGGAAAGCGGGTCTGCTGGGTGAGTGCATAGGCCTCATTCTCCAGCTTAGATGCCACGAAGAGGTTCACATACAGCGTGTTCTTCTCCACGTCGCGACTATAAACAAACTCACCATACTTGCTATGGTTCTCCATGCCCGTACCCACGCAGCACCACATGCCCTGATTCACTTGTGAATACATGCGATAGTGCTGTGGGCGCAACGAGGTGAAGTAGACATAGCCTCCCGTCTCGGGGTGTTGTGTCGACAGGATGTGGTTAAACATCGCCATCTCATAGAAATCGGCATACTTGCCGTTTGCCCCACCGGCAAAAAGAGCCTCGGTGAGCTTCAACATGTTGTTCGTGTTGCAGCTCTCGGGGCCATCGGTCATCGTGATATGATGGTGGCAGTTGCTACGTTGCACGAAATGTTCGTTCACGCTATTTCCGCCCAATGCCACGGTGCGATTGTCCACTACGTCGGTCCAGAAGTTTTCTGCCGCCGTATGATATTTTGTTCCGTTGGCCTGGTTCTGTTGTGCCAGTCGCTCATAGCCGAGATACTTGGGCACCTGCGTATTGGCATGCTTGTTATCGAGGAAGGTGGTGTTCACCGTCTGCATGTTATCCACCATCATCTTATGCGTGTAGCGTTGTGCCGCTACCAAGTATCTTTCGTCGCCTGTCATCTGATAGGCATCGGCAAACATCTCATTAATGCCTCCATGCTCGGTATTCAACACATCTTGCACCTGCGCATCCGTCAGGTTGCTTATGAGGTTCACTCCCCAGTCACACATCTTGAGGAAACACTCGCGCGCCTTCTCGTTGCCAGCATAGAGCCATGCATCGCGAAATCCGGCAAACACCTTGTGTATCGTATATAAAGGTACATTGCCGCGATTTTGGTTATATCGCGTCAAGTCGCCCCTATAAAGTCCCGTCCACACGCCATTGTCGGGAAGTCCGCCCACATAGCCATAGAGTCCCTCCGTATTATCATCAAAGACCGCTTGACACTGGGCCATCTTATCAATCACATACTCCATGCGCTCTTTCATGCGTTGCTTCATCTCATCCTCATGCGTAGCGGCGTAGGCCAGTGCCAAGGCCGAGAGGTAGTGGCCGCCCACATGTCCGTCAAGGCGGAAGTTGCCCGACCCCCAGTTGGGAAAGTTCGGGTGCTGTGCCTCCCACCCGCTTATGCCTGCCTGTCTGAAGTAGGGTGTCAGCAATCGGTCGACATCATACTCGAGAAGCGTCTCATTGTTCAGGTCGAGTGCCGTCTTAAACATGCTCTCGGTTAGCGTCACCTCCTCGAGGTCAAACAAATGGGAATAGAGCTTACTTTGCGCAAGTCCCGTCGACATCGCCATCAGTGCGAAGCATCCCGTCAAGATAAGACTCCGTGCCTTCATATTAGATATTAGATATTGTTATATTGTACGATATTATGCTTTCTTCCGCTTTCTGCTCCAGCGTTTGTGTGTCCATAGCCACATATGCGGTTGTGCCTTGATATCCTCCTCCAGCATCTGCATATAGCGCTTGCTGTAGCCATACTCATCCCCTTCGATGGGTTCGATGGGGTGATAGGTCAGCTCATAGTAACCGCGTCTGACACATTTCATGCTGCCATAGACGAAGTGTGCATTCAGCTTGCGTCCCATGCCCTCACCGCCAGTGATGATAGGTGTATCCTGGTTGAGGAATTCCATCCATTCCGGCTCGGGACGCCAGGGCGGACGTTGGTCGGCAATAAGTCCGAGCAAGAGCTGCTTCCCCTCGCGCACTCGGGAAATGATATAGCGCAACGACTGCTTCTGGGTCACGCCCACCGAGTGGAACCGGCTACGCAGCTTATACATCAGCTTATCCATCGTCTTATCCGAAAGGGGGTGATACACCTGTACCGCCTCCAGGTCGGGGTGCGACCACAGCGTGATGGAGATGACATACTCCCAGTTGCACTGGTGCCCCAGATAGAGGAAGATGGGCCGACCATCCTGGCGCAGCTGCTCTACGTACTCTGGATTGGTAAAGCGCAAGTGACGCTTCATCTGCTCATCCGAGATATGCATCAATTTCAGCGTCTCCACCAGATAGTCGCAGAAATGACGGTAGAACGCCTTCTCGATTTTCACGATCTCCTCTTCCGACTTCTCAGGGAAGGCATTTTTCAGGTTCATGTGCGTCACCTTGCGACGATACTTTGCAATGTAGTACACAACGGGATACAACAACACGCTACTTATTGCGTGCAGTACCCAATAGGGCCAGATAGCTATCGCCTTGATAGCGACCCATAATAGAGCATATTTAACTTTCTCCTTCATCGTTATTTTGTTTAGGGAGTTGAGGGTCATCGGTAAACGGTAATCGGTAAACGTTCAACGTTAATCCTCCTTGTACCACGACGCATACATCAAGTACTGGCGCGCTATGCGCTGGTTCAGCTCACGGCTCTGCTCGGGGTCTACCTTCTTGACAAACTTGGCCGGCACGCCAGCCCACAACGTTCCCGGTTCAATAATCGTACCCGAGGTCACTACAGCGCCAGCCGCCACGATGGCCCCCTCGCCCACCACCACGTGGTCGAGTAGCGTAGAGCCCATACCGATGAGGGCGTTATCCTTCACCGTAGCTCCGTGAATGGTCACGTTGTGGCCCACCGACACATTGTCGCCAATCTCTATGGTCGATTTCTGATACAGCGTGTGCAGCACACTGCCATCCTGAATATTCACTCCATTGCCGATGCGTATGCTGTTGACATCGCCACGCAGCACGGCACCAAACCAGATGCTGCAGTCGCGCCCCATCACCACATCACCGATAATGGTGGCATTGTCGGCCAAGAAACAATTCTCTCCTATCACGGGCGTAAAGCCACGTACAGATTTCACAAGTGCCATAATGTACAAAATAATTGAAGACGAAGATAGTGCAAAGTAAGCGAAACGCCAAATTTACGGCGACAAAGTTGCAGAAGAAAAGCTACAGCCATACAGTCATCCAAAACAAATGGTGGAAAGATTATCTTCCCACCATCCGCATTACAATTTAGTTTTGTACTAGAATGTCAACTTAAAGTTCATACCAGCTGAAAGCTCCGCTCTTGAACCAGTCATATATTGAGGCTTTTCATAAGCAACAGCAGGCTGCAATCCAAAGGCACAATTCTCATTGAAAGAATACATAATAAAGCCTTTCTCCACGTTAATACGTTTAGCAGACTTTACAGCATCAACAATTGAACATATTCCGTTAACGAGAATAGTAACACCACCTGCTACCACAAAAAGACATCCTGCCGTATACAAATCTTCGTCATAGTCGTAATCCCAGCCATCATAGTAATAAGAATTACTCATCATTCCTATACCAATACCGTAAACCACATATCCTCCGAGATGAACTCCCAAATCCGTCCAACCCTTCTTACTCTCCCCATTATAGAATTGACCTGCACCTGGCACTAACCAAGAAAGGACACCAGCAAGGCCTGGAGAACGCTCTGAAATCGCTGTGCTGGTCGACATCCCCATACCATAAGCATAAGGAGACACCTGACGCGCAACACCCACCGCTTGTTCTTTAGTCATCTTCTGCACATCCGTAATATCGTAAACGAAAATATTACCATCAGCCGTTTGAATCTTAAGAGAGATTCCAGGGACCTGTTCAATAATAACACCACGTATTACCGAACCATTCTTTAGGTATACCACATCCTGCAAATTTGCTTGAGCTGCAGCAATCATTGTGCTCATTGCACAAAAAAGGAGTAACACAATCTTCTTCATTTTCCCATAAGTTTAGTTAATAAACAATAAAATCTTTTGGCAAAAGTAGTAAAACTTTTCAATAATCAACAAACAAAGCCCGTTTTTTTAGTAAACCGCTTGTAAAAATCGGGTAGACCCGTGGGGAAAATCGGGTAGACCCGCGAAAGAAATTGGGTAGACCTTCGAAACACGGAGGATATACCCAACAATTATCTAAAGGGGAGGGATGCCTCCCCCAACATCTCGGGACAAAACACCACCATTAGAAGAACCTGGCCACACCGAGAGCCGAAAAGAGCACAAAGGCATAGCGAAGGGTGCGACCAAGGAGCATCGTAAGATTAGTGGCAAGAGGATGCGAACGCATGATGCCTAAGGTGACGAGGATGGCATCACCCAGGACAGGCACCCAGCAGAGGAAGCCCATCCAAGCGCCCCAGCGCGTAACCAGGACGCGGGCTCGGAGCATATGCTCGTCCTTAATGCGGAAGGTGCGCTGCAGCCATTCGGGCGAGGCTATGCGCCCCACATAGTAGCAGGTGACGCCGCCCAACGTGTTGCCGGACGAAGCGGCAGCAAACAACACCCAAGGATTGACGCCTGCAGCAAGAAGGGCCACCATGATGGCCTCGCTGCTGAAGGGCAGTATGCTACCGGCCAGGAAGGCCGAAAGGAACATACCCCACGGGCCGCAGTGAATCAGTATGTCATTGAGTTGTTCCATACCAGCAAACCGAGAGCAACAAACCAAAGGAACAATAGCACAAGAAGATAGATGTCGCGCGCGCGCCCATCATTACCTGCAAACAGACCTGCACCGATGAGAGAGGAAGCAACCAGCGCACTGGGAAGCAGGGCCACAAAGCATTCGGGAGAAAGACACACGGTGACGAGCAACACGACAAAGGAGAAAATCACGAATCGTAACCCCGCGCTGGTCTGGAGCTTCATCGTACGGTTGAGCAGTATCACCACACTGCCCGGAACGGCCAGAAGGAGCGCCCACAGCAATGGTATCCACAACTGAAGGGTGCCAAACACTGCCGGCACGCTGGATACCGACGGCAATATCCGCTCCAGATAGGGCACGACAAACCCCGTCCTACCCATCAGAAACAACACGCCACCCACCATCCAGAACGGGCACAGCAGTCCCCAAAGGGCAGCCAAGAAGGTGCGCGTATGCAGAGAATCCACAAAAGCACCGCACAGCACGAGACAGGGCAATGCGAGCAAGAGCGTAGGGGTCATCACACACTGCACACCGACGAGGGCAAAAGCCAGGAAATATCCTCCCATAGCGTTGCGACTGCGAAAGGTGCGCAGCAACACGTAACAGGCAACAGAGAAGAGAATGAGGTGTATGCCCTCGCCACCCGTCAAGTTCAACCGGGGCGCTACGGCACAACCCATAAAGAAAAGCGTGGCAGGCAGCGTATTCTTGCCGTCGCCAAACGAGAACTCACGCGCCACCTTGACCGACAAGTAACCCGTAACGAGCGTTACCAGCAGGCCCAAGCACCCCGAAAGGCTGAAGTTGCTGGTCAACACTGACCGACAACACCACACGGCAACATACAGCAAGGCGGCAATATATGCTGCCGCCTTACTATGTATGATGAAACGAACTACCTTTTTCATTAAAGGATATCCTTACCGATATCACTACGGCAGTACATGTCGGTAAAGTGCAGTTCCTGCGCATTCTTGAACGACATGGCCAACGCCTCGAGCTGAGTGTCACCGTATGAACTTACAGCGATGACACGACCACCATTGGTCACCACCTCGCCGTCCTTCACGGCGGTGCCGGCGTGGAAAAGGTAGCTGCCCTCTACATTCTCGAAGCCTGTGATGGGATAGCCCTTCACATAGTCACCGGGATAGCCGCCCGACACGAGCATCACGCACACCGCTGAGCGGGGGTCGAACTCGATAGCGCGCTCACCAAGGTTGCCCTCGGCCACACCTTCGAAGAGGTCCACGATGTCGCTCTTGAGGCGGAGCATCACGCTCTCGGTCTCGGGGTCGCCCATACGCACGTTGTACTCGATCACCATAGGCTCACCCTTGAGGTTGATAAGACCGAAGAAGATGAAGCCCTTGTAGTCGATGCCCTCGGCAGCCAAGCCCTCCACAGTGGGGCGCACGATGCGCTCCTCTACCTTCTGCATCCACTCGGGAGTAGCAAAGGGAACGGGAGAGATAGAGCCCATACCACCAGTGTTAAGACCTGTGTCGCCCTCGCCAATGCGCTTGTAGTCCTTGGCCTCGGGAAGGAGCTTATAGTTCTTGCCATCGGTGAGCACGAACACCGAGCACTCTACGCCACTGAGGAACTCCTCGATGACCACGCTTGCCGAAGCCGAGCCGAACATACCGCCCAACATCTCGCTGAGCTCCTTCTCGGCCTCCTCGAGGGTGTCGAGGATGAGCACACCCTTACCGGCACAGAGCCCGTCGGCCTTCAATACGTAGGGAGCCTCAAGGGTGCGGAGGAACGCGATACCCTCAGCCAATGTCTCCTGAGTGAAGGTCTGATAGCGTGCGGTGGGGATACCGTGACGCATCATGAAGGCCTTGGCAAAGTCCTTGCTGCCCTCAAGGGTAGCACCCGCCTTGGAGGGACCGATGACAGGGACATTCTTCAACTGCTCATCATCGCGGAAGAAGTCGTACACACCCTTCACCAACGGATCCTCGGGACCTACGACCACCATATTGATGCCGTTCTCGAGCACGAAGGCCTTGATGCCTTCAAAGTCGGTAGCCGAGAGCGCTACGTTTTCACCTACTTCGCGTGTACCGGCGTTACCGGGAGCGATAAACAACTTCTCTACTTTCGGACTCTGGCTGATCTTCCAAGCCAGGGCATGTTCACGTCCGCCACTGCCTAACAATAATATTTTCATATGCTTAACTAATTCTATATCGGGGAAATAGATTGTCTTTTCATTTATCGGATATTCCGGTACGATATTCCTGACACAAATTCCCATAATAATCGTTATTTACACATTATTCATTATACCCTGCCACCTCAGCGATGCGTTTTGGGATGTCGGTGTTATCCATTTGTCCAGTGAAGTGTTCGGCACCGTTACCCACGGCAAACACAGGCACATAGGCTGCCGAGTGAGACCCTACGGGCCACGACACCATGGCGATGCGGTTGAGTATACGCACTGCCAATGCCGCGATGGGTTCGTCGCGGTAGTAGAGGCTTTCGGTCATCTTCACATTCTTGTCGCCTCGGAACGAGCGTTCATACTCACTAAGCAAAGCCTTCTCGTCGCGCTCGCTAAGGGGCACGGTGTCCCAGAAACCGAAGTTCGCCTTCAATGCCTCCTTCATCTGCTCCCAAGTGACGTTATCCTTGCTCTCGTGGCGCATGCGGTTGACGATGCGCGAGAAGCCTGGCTGACTCACCCGCTGCGACTGCAAGGCCTTGAAGTTGAGCGCGTAAGAGCCATTACCCAAGGTAAAACCACCGGTCTCATGATCGGCCGTGATGATGATAAGTGTCTCCTTGGGGTGCTGGAGGTAGAACTCGTAGGCCACGCGAATGGCATGGTCAAAGTCTACCACCTCTTGCAGCGCTGTAGCCGCGTCGTTGGCATGACAGGCATAGTCAATCTTTCCGCCCTCGACCATGAGGAAGAAGCCCTCCTTATGCTTTTTGTCGTAGAGGTGGCCAATAGCAGCAGTGGTGATCTGTGTCAGTGTGAGGTCACCCTCGCGAGCATCAATGGCATAGGGGAGCACATCCTCCACGGCACCGGTCTTCTGGATGAGCAACACCTTGTCTTCACCATCCAAAGCTTCGTACTCGTCGTAGCCGCGAGCGATGGCATAGCCCGCCTCGCGGGTAATGTCGTAGAGGTGTGGCGCTGCGGGATTGTCGGGATTGGTCTTCTCGGCAAAGTCGCCCCCGGCAAAAAACTCGAAGTCCGAAGCCGCCAGCTGGGTGCCTATCTCGTAGTAGTCGTTGCGACTCTTCTGATGTGCATAGAACGATGCCGGAGTAGCGTGGTTGATGGTGACGCTCGTAGCCACACCCACCCTAGCTCCTGCGCGGTGCGCCCACTCGGCAACACTTGTCACGGCAGCGCCGTCAGCCGTCACGCCAATAGCGCCATTATAGGTCTTATGCCCCGTAGCCAAGGCCGTACCACCTGCGGCAGAGTCGGTCACGTCGCTACTTGCCGAATACGAAGTGGCAATGCCCGTATAGGGAAACTGCGTGAAGCAGAGTGGAGTGATGCCCAGCTCGTCCTGGCATGAGCGCAGATAATACTGGGTAGCTACAACCTGGTTCAGGCCCATACCGTCACCGATGAAATAGAACACATACTTCGGAGCCTTGGCCAAACCTACAACACAGGTGAGCACCAACAGCACCAGTACAGATAACGTTCTTCTCCGTTTCATTGCTATATTATATGTAATAATGTATATTAGTAAGCTGTCGCCTTGAGGTTCAAGCCGGTAGTCTCTTCGAGATTGAAGAGGAGGTTCATGTTGTGTACCGCCTGTCCGCTCGCGCCCTTGAGAAGGTTGTCGATGCATGAGGTGATGAGCAACATGTCGCCATGCTTCTCGAGGTGTATGAGACACTTGTTAGTGTTGACCACCTGTTTGAGGTCGATATTGTCGGGAGTGATGTGCGTGAACGAGTCCTTGGCATAGTAGTCCACATAGAGTTGTGTGAGCTCCTCGATGGCCACCTTGTTCTTCACCATGATGGTGCAGAAGATGCCACGCGTAAAGTTTCCACGGTAGGGCACGAAGTGGAGGCCCGCCTTGAAGCTGCTCTGTAGCTGCTCTACCGACTCACGTATCTCGGGCAGGTGCTGGTGTACGAAGGGCTTGTAGATGCTCACATTGTTGTCGCGCCAGCTGAAGGTCGTCTGCGACGAGGCCTTGTGACCCGTGCCTGTGCTGCCGATGATGGCATGCACATAGATATCGTCATTAAGCATGAGGTTCTTAGCCAAGGGCAGCAAGCCCAGGGTGATACAAGTGGCAAAGCTACCGGGGTTGGCCACGAAACGGCTCTGGCAAATGGCACGACGGTTCAGCTCGGGCAGACCATAGATAAACTCGTCATCGCCTGACTTGAGACGATACTCGCGCGAGAAGTCGATGATCTTCAGCTTCTCGGGAATCTCGTGCGTCTCCATAAACTGACGGCTTTCCTCGGCCGAGGTGATGAGGAAGAGCAGGTCTATCTTGTCCAGCTCGGGCTCCTCGGAGAACACCAGGTCGGTCTCGCCATAGAGTCCGCGGTGCACCTCGTGTATCTGCTGACCACTGTTACCACGTCCCGTGATGAACATCAGCTGCACATCGGGATGGTTGAGCAACAAGCGGATGAGTTCGCCACCGGCAAATCCGGCACCTTCAATAATTCCAGTCTTTATCATAGTATGTTCAATGATTTTTTCTCCAACAAGTTATTGATCTCGGGGATGATGCGCTCCAATTCGGCCAGCACATCCTGCTTCGCGTATCCTTCTCTGATGACGAGGAAGATGGTATCATGTCCAGCCACCGTGCCCAGCACCGACCTTAAGCCGGAGCGGTCGATGTCGCCAGCGATGCCCCCGGCATAGCCAGCGCGGGTCTTGACTACCGCGATATTGGCCGAGAAGACTACCGACACCACCCCACCGCTCATCTGCACGCCATAGGGGATTTCCGCGTTGGGATGTAGCGGGCTATCGGGGAGCAGGTAGATGCAGTCGCCTCCTGCCACCACCTCCTTGGTCACCTCCAGTTCCTTGAGGTCTCGCGAGAGGGTGGCCTGCGTACACTCATAGCCGAGCGCCAACAACTGTTGCAGCAGTTCGTCTTGACTGCCGATGCGTTGGCCCGCGATGATGACGCGTATGGCGCTGTGACGGCTATATTTGCTTTTCATTGGTTCGTTTTTTCATCGTCTGTGTCATCCCGAACGAAGAGAGGGATCTCGTGTGAAGCTATACTAGAGTACACTGCGAGATTTCTCGCTTTGCTCGAAATGACAAAGCGGAATTCGATTTACACTTTACGCCTCCTCCGAAGAGTTCGACATGAGGTACGACTTGATGAATCCGTCAATCTTACCGTCCATCACGCCACCCACGTCCGAGGTCTGGTGACCTGTGCGGTGGTCCTTCACGCGGCGGTCGTCGAAGACGAAGCTTCGTATCTGCGAGGCCCACTCGATCTTGTTCTTGCCAGCCTCCACCTTGGCCTGCTCCTCCATGCGGTGCTGCAGCTCACGGTCGTAGAGTTGTGAGCGGAGCAGTCGCAATGCGTTCTCCTTGTTCTTGGGTTGGTCGCGGGTCTCAGTGTTCTCGATCATAATCTCGTCCTGTACACCGGTGTAGGGGTCGGTATATTGGTAGCGCAGACGTACGCCCGACTCCACCTTGTTCACGTTCTGACCACCGGCACCCCCGCTTCGGAAGGTGTCCCATGAGAGCAGTGCGGGGTTGATCTCAATCTCGATGCTATCGTCGATGAGCGGAGTCACGAATACCGAGGCAAACGATGTCATGCGCTTACCCTGTGCATTGTAGGGCGACACGCGCACCAGGCGGTGCACGCCGTTCTCACTCTTCAGGTAACCATAGGCAAAGGGACCCTCGAGCTCCATGGTCACGGTCTTGATACCCGCTTCACCACCATCCTGAAGGGTCGAGATGCGGAGGTTGTAGGCGTTCGTCTCGGCCCAGCGCATATACATACGCATCAGCATCGACGCCCAGTCCTGTGCCCCGGTGCCACCGGCACCGGCATTGATCTTGAGCACGCAGTCCATATTGTCGGCCTCCTCGCGCAGCATATTCTTCAGCTCCAGTTCCTCGATGGCCTCGAGTGCAGTAGCGTAGGCAGCATCCAAC
>JAZRFA010000069.1:0-3055 GCA_045661085.1 Bacteroidaceae bacterium | reverse complement strand
CCCAAAGAATAAGAGTACATTACTATTAAACCACCACAAATATGGTTTAGTGGTCCTTGTCGAAGCAAGCAATGTTAGATTTGACAGGAGGAGGTAGTGAGCTTAAAATGGCAAAAAAGAGTTTTCTTTTTCAGACTGAGGGTCACACTACCCAACTGAAATTGACGGCATCGGACGGAAAGATGTACGACACCGGTGTCATTATTTGCCTACCAATATGCTACAAAATTTCTGTACGGTCATTGGCGTCATATCCTTGACAAAAAATAGGGCACTCCTCATTCGAAGTGCCCTTTTCTTATGTTCTTATCTACACGAAAAATCAGTTTGCTGCCTCGAACTCCTTGAGGAAACGCACGTCGTTCTCAGAGAACATGCGGAGGTCCTTCACCTGATACTTGAGGTTGGTAATACGCTCGATACCCATACCGAGGGCATAGCCTGAATATACCTTGCTGTCGATGCCGTTGAGCTCGAGCACGTTGGGGTCTACCATACCGCAACCCAGGATCTCTACCCAGCCGGTACCCTTACAGAAGGGACATCCCTTACCGCCACAGATGTTACAGCTGATGTCCATCTCGGCCGAAGGCTCGGTGAAGGGGAAGTATGAGGGGCGCAGACGTATCTTGGTCTCCTCACCGAACATCTCCTTGGCAAAGAGCAGGAGTGCCTGCTTGAGGTCGGTGAACGACACGTTCTTGTCCACATAGAGCGCCTCTACCTGATGGAAGAAGCAGTGTGCGCGGTAGCTGATGGCCTCGTTGCGGTATACGCGTCCCGGGCAGATGATGCGGATGGGGGGCTCGGAGGTCTCCATCACGCGGCTCTGCACCGATGAGGTGTGGGTACGGAGGATGATGTCGGGATGTGCCTCGATGAAGAAGGTGTCCTGCATGTCGCGTGCGGGGTGGTCTTCGGCAAAGTTCATCGATGAGAACACGTGCCAATCGTCCTCCACCTCGGGACCATCGGCAAGGGCAAAGCCCATACGGGCAAAGATGTCGATAATCTCGTTCTTCACGATAGAGAGGGGATGGCGTGTACCCAGCTCCACGGGATAGGCCGTACGGGTGAGGTCCATCTCGGCAACACCGCTATCATTGGTCTCGAAAGCCTCTTTCAGCTCGGCGATACGCTCTGTTGCGCGTGTCTTGAGCGCATTGAGTTGCATGCCCACCTCCTTCTTCTGCTCGGCAGGCACGTTACGGAAGTCGGCCATCAGGTCATTGATTGCACCCTTCTTGCTCAAGTATTTAATGCGCAGTGCTTCGAGCTCCTCTGCGCTATTTGCGGTGAGGCCCTCCACCTCAGCCATCAGTGCTTGTATCTTGTTTATCATAATGATATTATATGTTTTTCTCCAAATAAGTTGCAAAGATAGTGTAAGGCGAGCGAAATGCCAAATTTATTTAACCATTTCCATTGGTATAACATAATAGCATTGACTACAGCATACAATAAATAACAGATTCCCCTTTACAATTAACTGCAAAGGGGAATCTTGATAAAACAATCAATATCAATTGAAACTGATGGCGAAGCCGCCACCGCGAGCCATGTCGAGGGTGAGAACATCGGCGGAGGTTACCTGCTTCTTGGTAATGGTATAGGCTTGCGGATTGGTGGCATAGTCGGCATCGGGAGCATCGGCATAGATGGTGGCCTCATAGGTGCGGCCCTCATCAAGGAAGCTGAGGGGGAACTCCACGGTGCGCTTCTGCTCATCGGTGACGCCACCCACAAACCATTGTCCGCTCTCCTTAGCTTGACGGGCAATCACGAGATAGTCACCAGGCTCGGCCAACAGATATTCCGTACGTTGCCAATCAACAGCGACATCCTTGATGAACTGGAAGGCATCCATACGCTTCTCATAGTGCTCGGGGAAGTCGGCTGCCATCTGCAGGGGCGAGTAGAGGGTGACATAGAGTGCCAGTTGGTTGGTAAGGGTAGAGTTCACCTTAGAGTTGTTGTTGCCACCCGTGACGGGGCCGAGGTCCATCTCGAATATACCGGGGGTGTAGTCCATGGGGCCACCATTGAGACGGGTGAAGGGCAGGATAGTCACGAGGTTGGGCTTTGAACCACCAAACGACTGGTACTCGGTGCCACGGGCACTCTCGTTGCCGATAAGGTTGGGATAGGTGCGGCACAGACCTGTGGGGCGCACCGCCTCGTGGGCATTGACACAGATGTGATGCTTGGCAGCCTCGGTCACGGCATAGAGGTAGTGGTTGACCATCCACTGCCCGTAGTGGTACTCACCACGAGGGATGATGTCGCCCACATAGCCACTCTTTACAGAAGTGTAGCCGTAGCGGTTCATCAGTTCATAGGCCTCCTTCATGTGACGCTCATAGTTGCGCACCGATGAGGAGGTCTCGTGGTGCATCATGAGGCGCACGCCCTTCTTGTGGGCATAGGCGTTGAGCCCCTCGATGTCGAAGTCGGGATAGGGGGTGACGAAGTCAAACACATAGTCCTTGGAGTTGCCTGCCCAGTCTTCCCAACCTTCGTTCCAGCCCTCCACGAGCACTTGGTCGAAGCCATGCTCGGCAGCAAAGTCGATGTAGCGACGCACATTCTCATTGTTGGCACAATGCTTGGGGCTGGGGGTAGCTGAGGCATAGTCAGTTTGGCCGAGCTTCACCGTGGGGTAATCCTCGGTGTAGGCCCAGCTGCCCTTGCCCGAGATCATCTCCCACCACACGCCTACATATTTTACAGGCTTAATCCACGACACATCATCATAAGCACATGGCTCGTTGAGGTTGAGCACGAGGCGCGAAGCGAGCTGCTTGCGGGCATCGTCGGTAACCTGTATGGTGCGCCAGGGGGTGTGGCAAGGGGTCTGCATGTAACCCTTCCAGCCTGTAGCGTCGGGGGTGAGGTGCGACACGAAGGTGTTGGTCGCGGGGTTGAGTTCGAGGTGCATACAGGGATAGTCCACGAGGGCTGCTTCATGCAGATTGATGTAGAGGCCCTCGTCGGTCTTCATCTGTAGGGAGGTCTGCACGCCTGTCATGGAGAAGGGGGTCTGCGATGAGTTGGG